>JAKSBI010000270.1 GCA_022361215.1 Hyphomicrobiales bacterium
GTCACATGGGTCTTTTCGGCGGCCCGGCGGAAGTGAAGCGTCTCGGCCACGGCGACGAGATAGCGAAGCTGTTGCAGGGTCGGCATGGACACTCCTGTTTCCGGGGCAAACCCGCCCTGAAAGGTAAAACCAATCGAAATCCCTATTAATTTCGATTGGCTCTATCAGTATTTCAAGTGCACCTCAACTATGAGGCCCATGCGGCGGGTAGCGCTGGCTTTCCGGCGCCGCCGCCGACATCGCGAAGCAATGGCGAGGCCGGCTGATGAAACGGTTCAAGAGCATCCTTCTGATCTGCGACGAAGGCAGTGTCGACGACGCGGTCATGGCGCGCACCATCGGGCTGGCGAAGGCCAACGGCGCGCGCGTCACGGTCGTCGACGTGCTGGACGTCGCGCCGGGCGAGCTCACCCGCCTGTTCTCGTCGCTTCCGGGCGTCAGGGCCCATGATGCGGAGTACGAGGTGCTGCAGTTCTACCAGTCGCGGCTGGAGCGCGTGGCGGCCCGCTTCGAGGACGAGTCCATCGAGGTCAGCGAGGCGGTGCTGCTCGGCATTCCGTTCATGGAGATCATCCGCAAGGTTCTGCGCGACGGCCACGATCTGGTCATGAAGCAGGCCGGCGGGGCGCGCGAGGGCCGCTCGATGTTCTTCGCCAGCACCGACCTGCACCTGCTGCGCAAGTGTCCCTGCCCGGTCTGGATCATGAAGACCAGCGGCCGGCCGCACTATGCCAGCATCCTCGCCGCGGTCGATCCGGTTCCGGAAGACGAGCAGAGAAGCGCGCTTGCCACGCTGACCATGGACCTGGCCACGTCGCTCGCCCGCATGGACGACAGCGAGCTGCACATCGTCAACGCCTGGCAGCTCGACGAGGAGAACACGCTCCGCGACAGCGCCTTCCTCAAGTTCCCGAGCGACAAGGTGGACGCGCTGGTCGAGGCCAGGCGGCAGGAGAACGAGCGCAACCTCGAGGCGCTGCTGAGCGACTATCCCACCGACGGCCTGAACGCCCACAGCCATCTGCTGAAGGGCGAGCCGCGCGATGTCATCCCCGATTTCGCGGACCAGCAGCGGATCGAGCTGATCGTCATGGGCACGGTCGGCCGCACCGGCATCCGGGGCCTGTTCATCGGCAACACGGCCGAGGCCATCCTCAGCCAGGTGCAATGCTCGGTGCTGGCGGTGAAGCCCCCCGGCTTCGAGACGCCCGTGCATGTCGACCTGGAGGCCGGCGAGGCCACCAATAACCGCGCGCGAAATACGAGACGCGCCTAGGGCCTGTTGAGCTTCGCGTTGTGGATCCGAGAGGCCGGCCACATGACGCGGCCCCTCCCCCCGTCATTCCCGCGAAAGCGGGACTCCATTCCACATCGCCATGCGGCAGGGACGATCGGTTCATATTTGGACCCCTCGACAACATCGTCCGAGGCCTTCGCTTGGCCGCTGCCGCCAATGGATTCCCGCTTTCGCGGGAATGACGGGAAGGGGGAGTGGGCCCCCTCGAGTCGAAGACGCTCTGGGGTCTGTTGCGAATCCTGATTCTCAACAGCCCTAAGGCCTGTCCTGCTTAACAGGGCCCGTGCGACCGGACAGCCGCTCGTAAGGCCTCCTCCGGCGTCATCCCGACGCAGACCCGTTGCTGTCCAATTCAACGGTCATGGCGTTCAAGCAGCGCCGCTGCCCTCCTGAGGCGTCATTGCCCGGCTTGATCGAGCCATCCAGTAACCTCGGGTTTTGCAAGGGGTTTCCGCCATGCAATAGCCTCGAAGGGCGGTGGATACCGGGTCTTCCGATCAAGCCGGAAGACGACGGCAATGGAGGGTATCCGCGCAGCGCGAAACAGCAAAGGCCCGCGAGGGAACAAAGGCTTGCGCAGACACCGCCACGGGCGCCCAACCGGTCCTGTCGCCTGCCAGGATCGCAATCGCCGATCGGGGCTTCGCCGGCGCCGCCGACCCTCCGACCGAAGCCCTCCGACGGCCATTGCGAACGGCCTTCATCGTCTTTTCCTATCAAAATCCGATCTAAGTTCGATTGGACCAATCAAGAAGCACGCGTCATATCGGAGTTCGAGACGCGTCTTCGGGCGCACAGGATTTCAAA
>JAKSBI010000634.1 GCA_022361215.1 Hyphomicrobiales bacterium
TCTGATTTGAACGGAGACTGGACGAGGCGGCCGCCCCCGGGCGGCGGGAACGGAGTGACGCCATGACCGCGATCGTGCAGGCCACCATGCAATCCGGCTCCGCCAAGGGGCGCCCGGCGCCCGAGCGCCCGTCATGGCCCGAGACGCTGTTCTCGCACGGCTTCCGGCCGTTCTTCCTGGCGGCCGGCCTCTATGCCGCGCTGGCGCTCGCGGCCTGGATCGCCTGGATCGCCATCCACGCCATGGGCGCCGTGCCGGCCGTCATGACCATCGACGAGCCGCCCCATCTCTGGCACGCGCACGAGATGGTCTTCGGGTTCGGCGCCGCCGCGGTCGGCGGCTTCCTGCTGACCGCCGTCCCCAACTGGACGGGGACGGACCGGCTGCGGGGCTGGCCGCTCGCGGCGATCTTCGCGCTCTGGCTGATCGGCCGCTGCGCCATGTGGGTCACCGCGGCGCTGCCGCCGGGTCTCGTCGCCGGGCTCGACCTGGTCTTCCTGCCCGTGCTCGCCGTGCTGCTCTCCAGGAAGTTCGGCGCCCGGCTGAAGCCGCAGAACCTGGTGTTCATCGTATTGGTCGCCCTGATGGCGGCGGCCAACGTCATGTACCACCTGGAGCGCCTGGACCTGATGGAGGGCGGCATGACGACCGGCAGCCGGCTCGGCCTCGGCGTCCTGGTGCTGATGATCGCCATCGTCGGCGGACGCGTGGTTCCGGGGTTCACGCAGAACGCCCTGACGCGCCGCGGCATCGAGGACCGGCTGCCCGTGCGCTACGGCATGCTCGACGGCGCCGGCCACCTGCTGGTGGCGGCGGTCTTCGCGGCTTACGTTTTCGACGCGCCGCCGCTTGCGACGGGCGCCCTCGCGCTCGCCGGAGCGGCCGTGAACGGCCTGCGCCTGAGCCTTTGGCGGGTGACGGCCGTTCTCGATGAGCCCATCGTCTGGGTGCTGCATCTGGCCTATGGCTGGCTGGTATTGGGGCTGGCGCTGATGGCCGCGTCCCTGCTCGCCGACGCCGGCAGCGAGGTCGCGGCGCTGCACGCTTTCGGCACGGGCGCGGTCGGCACCATGATCCTGGCGATCATGTCCCGGGCCTCGCTCGGCCATTCGGGCCGGCCGCTGGTGGCGCCGCGTCCCGTGGTCGCGGCCTATGTGCTGATCTCGGTCGCGGCCGCCCTGCGCGCCTTCGGGCCGGACGCGCTGCCCGGCCTCTACAACGAGGTGATGCTCGCGGCGGGCGCCGCCTGGATCGCCGCCTTCCTGCTGTTCTCCATCGTCTACGCGCCGATCCTGGTGACGCCGCGCAAATCGCCCTCGACTTGACGTTGATCAAGGCGCAGGCCGGCCGCTCCGGCACGTTCTAAGGAGCAAGCCGCTGCATTGCCGAGGAGCATGAGTGCGATGAACTACCAGTCCGTTTTCGAGAGCGCCGTGGCAGAGGTGAAGGGCGAGGGCCGCTACCGCGTCTTTGCGGATCTGGAGCGCATCGCCGGCGAGTTCCCCATGGCGCGCAACCACGGGCCCGGCCCGGACAGCGTCGTCGTCTGGTGCTCGAACGACTATCTCGCACAGGGGCAGAACCCGGAGGTCATCGCCGCGCTCAAATATGCGGCCGACTGCATGGGCGCCGGCTCGGGCGGAACGCGCAACATCTCCGGCACGCATCATCTGCATGTGCTGCTGGAGCAGGAGCTCGCCCTCCTGCACGGCAAGGAGGCGGCGCTGCTCTTCACCTCGGGCTATGTCTCGAACGCCGCCACGCTTTCGACCCTGACGAAGCTGCTGCCCGGCTGCATCATCTATTCCGACCAGCTCAACCATGCCTCGATGATCGACGGCATCCGGCAGTCGGGCTGCGAGAAACGCATCTACCGGCACAACGACATGGCGCATCTGCGCGAGCTGTTGGCCGCGGACGATCCCGGCCGGCCCAAGCTGATCGCCTTCGAGAGCGTCTACTCCATGGACGGGGACATCTCGCCCATCGCCGCCATCTGCGACCTGGCGGACGAGTTCGGCGCCATGACCTATCTCGACGAGGTGCACGCCGTCGGCCTCTACGGAAGGCGCGGCGGCGGCATCAGCGAGCGCGACGGCGTCGCCCATCGCCTGACCGTCATCGAGGGCACGCTCGCCAAGGCCTTCGGCTGCATGGGCGGCTATATCGCGGGCTCGGCCGCGCTGGTCGATGCGGTGCGCAGCACCGCCCCCGGCTTCATCTTCACCACCTCGCTGGCCCCCGCCATCGTCGGCGCGGCGCTGGCCAGCGTGCGCTACGTCAAAGCCCATGACGAGCTCAGGCAAGCGCACCAGGAACGGGCCGCTCGCCTGAAGACGCTGCTGGCCGCCCACGACATCCCCTGCATGCCCTCGAGCACCCATATCGTGCCAGTGCTGGTCGGCTGCCCGGTGCGCACCAAGCAGGCAACGGACATCCTGATGCAGGACTTCGGGATCTACGTGCAGCCGATCAACTACCCGCCCGTGCCCAAGGGCACCGAGCGCCTGCGCCTGACCCCCTCGCCGCTCCACGACGACGCGCTGATGGACGATCTGGTGGCGGCGCTGGTGGAGATCTGGAACCGGCTGGGGCTGAGCTTCCGCCACGCGGCGTGAGGCTTCGGGGCCGGCAGCACCTCAGAGCGTGATCAGCCGGCCCTCGTTCTCCAGGATCAGCGCCTTCGTCTCCGCGCGGGCGGCGACCAGCGTCCGGATGCGACCGAGCGGCATGGCGGCGAAGGCGGTCGAGAGCCCGTCCGCCACGGCGGCCGAGGGCGCGACTACCGAGACGGACCGGTAGCGGCTTGCGCTGCGCCCGCTCTGCGGGTCGAACAGGTGATGGTGCCGGCCGTCCGCGCTGAAGGGCACGCCGGCGCCGGCGGAGGTGGCCAGCGCCCGGTCCCGCAAGGGCACGCGGGCGATCAGGCGGGCGGCGTCGGCAGGGTCGGCGATGCCAGCGGTCCAGGGCTCATTGGCGGCCTTCTCTCCAAGGGCACAGATCTCGCCCAGATGAACCAGCACATTGGTCATGCCATGCCGCCGGAGCAGCGCGGCGACGCGGTCGCTCATATAGCCCTGGGCGATGCCGTTCAGCGTTACGGCCATGCCGGGGCGGTCGAAGGCGATGCGCCCCGGTGAGAGCCGGATGCGTCGGTGGCCGACCAGCGCGAGCGCCGCTTGCAGGGCCTCGTCATCCGGGCCGGCCGGGTCGGCGTCCGGCGCTTTGAAGTGATCCGCGTAGAGCCGCCAGAGCGGCTGCACCGAGACGTCGAAGGCGCCGTCCGTCTCGCGGCCGAGGGCGAGGGCCAGGGACATCAGCGCGAGCATGTCCTGATCGGGATCGTCTAGCGCCCCCACCCGGTTGAGGCGGCTGAGCGCGCTGTCCGGCTGGTAGAGGCTGAAGAGGCCCTCGAGCCGCGCGATCTCCGCCTTGCAGCGCGCCACCAGGGGGTCGAGGTCCAAGCCGGCATCGTGGACGAAGGCGATGTGGACCTCGGCGCCGAGCGCGATGCCGCGCCAGGTCGAGGTCCCGAGCGCGGGCCGGCTCTGTGCCGGGCCTGACGCCGACAGGGCCGTGCCCGCCCAGGCGGCTGTGATGGCGATCATCCGCCGGCGGCTGAGGCGCCGGGGCGCCCGTGATCCGCGAGGCTCACTTGCCATGGTCGTGCCCGTGGGTGGTGTGAGACCCGCGCATGTCCTCGTCGCGGCGGTCGTTGGCGTCGCCCACGATGTAGTCCCTGGGGATGTCCTTGTAGGCGACGACGCGGCCGCCATGCTTTTTGCGGAAGGCCTCCGCCGCGGCGCGGTCCGCGAAGGGCACGGTCTCCTGCGCGCCCATGCCGCCGCGCCGGGCGCTTTCGATGACGTAGTGGGCGGTCTCGGCCTTGATCCAGATGCCGTCGTCCGGCGGCCGGTCCCAGCTCGCCGCGCGGCCCATGTCGTGGACGTAGATGGCGGCGACGTCCTGGGCCTCGCCCGGCAGCGCGAGGTAGGCGAACCCGTCGCGGACCGAGGAGAACCAGATCGGCTCGGACCGGTCCCGTTCGAACACCTGCGCCTTGGGGCCCGGGTGGTCGACGACGATCATGTTGCA
>JAKSBI010000506.1 GCA_022361215.1 Hyphomicrobiales bacterium
CGAGTGGGCGGTGGCGATGCTGCGCTTCGATCAGGACGACCTGCTGGACCGGCTGGCCCATCGGGGCCGGCTCGACCTGGCGCTGATGGCGCCGCTCGCCGACCACATCGCCGATTTCCACGCCGGCGCGCCGGCAGCCCGTGAGACGGACGGCGAGGCCGTCATGACCGATGTCGTCACCTCGACCGTGGCGGCTCTCGGCTCGGCCCCGGACGTCGTTCCGCAATCGGCGCTGAGCCACTACGCAAAGACCATTCTCGCGGCGCTGCACGACACCGCCGATCTGCTCCGGCAGCGCTCGGCCGGCGGCCATGTGCGGCGCTGCCACGGCGACCTGCATCTGAAGAACATCGTCCTGCTCGACGGACGGCCCACGCTCTTCGACGCCATCGAGTTCGACGAGGCCATCGCCACCATCGACGTGCTCTACGATCTGGCCTTCCTCATCATGGACCTCTGGCATGCGGGGCTGAGACGCCATGCCAACGCGGTCCTGAACCGCTATCTGGCGGCCGCGGGCGACCCCGACCACCTGGCGGGGCTTGCGGCGCTGCCGCTCTTCCTGGCCTGCCGGGCCGCCGTGCGCGCCATGGTGACGCTGGACAACCTGGCGAACCTGGCGCCGGCGGCGCGGGCGGGCGCCGAACGGGAGGCCGTCGACTATTTCGACCGCGCCCGCGGTTTCCTGGTGCCGGAGACGCCGCGGCTGGTGGCCATCGGCGGTCTCTCGGGAACGGGCAAATCGACCCTTGCCGCGGCGCTGGCGCCCGCGCTCGGCGCCGCGCCCGGCGCCATCCATCTGCGCAGCGACGTGGAGCGCAAGGCCCTGTTCGGCGTCCCCGCCACCCGGCGGCTGGGGCCGGAGGCTTACGACCCCGCAGTCACCGAGCGCGTCTACGCGATCATGCGCGACAAGGCCGTGCGCGCCCTCGGCGCCGGGCATTCGGTGATCGCCGACGCGGTCTCCCTCACCCCCGAGCATCGCGACCTGTTCGAGACCGCAGCGCGGGAGGCGAACGCGCCGTTCTCGGGGCTCTGGCTGACGGCCGGGGCCGACCGGCTGGTGCAGCGGGTGGAGGCCCGCCGCGGCGACGCCTCCGATGCCAACGCCGACGTCGTGCGCCGGCAACTGGAGCTGTCCACGGGGCCGATCGCATGGCAGCCGGTGGAGGCCGATGCCGGGCCGGACAGCACCCTGCACACGGCCGCCCGCGCTTTGGGCGTGGCGCCGCCCGAGGATGGGGCTGTCACACCACCGACTTGAGCAGCACCCCGATGACGTAGGCGACGGTGGCGGCACCGGCGCCGATGGCCAGGGTCTCGATCCCGGAGAGCCACCAGGGCGCGAGCGACCAGCGGCTCTTGCCGGAGCCGATGCCGACGAAGACGACCGCCGTCATGGCGCTGGACACGATGAACGGGTGGGCCACCCCGAGCAGGAAGGGCATCAGCGGCACGGCGCCACAGACGAAGAACGCCGCGAACGTGCTCAGCGCCGCCCGCATGGGCGAGCGCTGCACCGGCGTCAGGCCGTATTCCTCCGTCAGCATGGTGCTGATCCAGCGCTCCTCGTTCGAGGTGATCGCAGCCACCGCCTGCTCCAGCACCTCGCCTTCGAGCCCCTTGCCGCGCAGGATCTGCCGGATCTCCTCGCGCTCGCCGTCCGGCACCAGCGCGATGTGATTGCGCTCGATCTCCCGCAGCCGCCGATAGTCGTCCACCTCCGCCTTGGTGCCGCTGTAGTTGCCGGCGGCCATGGAGAACCCGTCGGCCAAGAGGTTCGCCAGCCCGAGGATCAGGATCACCCGGGCGCTGAGCTCCGCGCCGACGACGCCGGCGACGATGGCGAATGTGGTGACGGCGCCGTCGATGCCGCCATAGACCCAGTCGCGCACATAAGACACGCGCGGCGGCTCGGACAGGCGTGCGCTGATGGCGTCGACGGTGTGGTCGTGCTCGAGGCGGGGCGATATCATGGTTCCAGGGTCCGGTTGCTGGGACGCGTGGCCGCGTTGCTGCGGGTCGGGTCGCCGGTGTAGGACTGGGGCGTGTGAACTTACGCGGACTATAGAGCTTAGCAGCGGTCTTGGCGTTGCCGGATGTCCATCGGATCCAATGAAGAGGCACGGTCGCGGCTCGAAGCCATCATCGACGCCGCCATCTTCGCCATCATCACCATCGACGAGCGCGGCGTGGTCGAGGATTTCAACCGGGCCGCGGAGGCCATGTTCGGCTATGCGAGCGCCGAGGTCGTCGGGCGCAACGTCACGGCCCTGATGCCGGAGCCCTATCGCAGCGAGCACGACGGCTACATCCGGCGCTATCTGGACTCCGGCACGCGGCAGATCATCGGCATCGGCCGCGAGGTCGTCGGCCTGCGCAAGGACGGCTCGACCTTCCCGGTGCATCTCTCGGTCAGCGAGGTCAGGCTTGCCGACCGCACGCTGTTCACCGGCATCATCGAGGACATCACGGCGCGCCGGCAGGCCGAGGAGCGCGTCACCGAGCTGCAGAACGAGCTGATCCACGTGGCACGGCTGAGCGCCATGGGCGAGCTGGCCTCGGCGCTGGCCCACGAGCTGAACCAGCCGCTGACGGCGGTCTCCAACTATGCCAACGCGGCCCGGCGCATGCTCGATTTCTCGGGCAACAAGGACCCGCACACGGCGTCGGAGCTGTTGCTAAAAGCGAGCGATCAGGCGCTGCGGGCCGGCGAGATCATCCGCCGCCTGCGCCAGTTCATCGAATGGGGCGAGACCGAGCGGGCCTGGGAGGACCTTCAGGCCACGGTCGAGGAAGCGGCGCAGCTCGGCCTCGTCGGCACAAGATCGCGCGGCATCGCGTTCTCCCTGAACGCCGAGGCCGATCTGCCGCGGGTGATGATCGACCGCATCCAGATCCAGCAGGTGGTCCAGAACCTGGTGCGCAACGCGGTCGACGCCATGGACGACTGGGACGGCGAGAAGTCGGTCGAGGTGACGCTGTCGCGCATATCCGCAAGCCGCGTGGAGGTCGCCGTGGCGGACACCGGCCCGGGCCTGGCGAAGCCCGTCAAGGCGCGCCTGTTCGAGCCCTTCGTGACCACCAAGACGAACGGCATGGGTATTGGTCTCTCGGTCTGCCGGAATATAGTGGAGTCCCATGGGGGCCGGATCTCGGCCGAGGACAGACGGGGCGGCGGGACGCGCTTCCTGATCGCCCTGCCGATTGAGCAAGCTTAGGACCCGATGCCGTCCGAGAGAGCGATCTTTGTCGTGGACGATGACGAGGCGGTGCGCGACTCGCTGGACGCGCTGCTGCAAAGCTCGGGGCATGAAACCCGATCGTTCGCCACTGCAACCGCCTTCCTCGACGTGGCCGGCGACGCCGAGCCCGGATGCCTGCTGCTGGACGTGCGTCTGCCCGACGCGGACGGCCTGGACGTGCTGCAGCGGCTCGTCGGCGCCGGCTTCTGCGCGCCGGTGATCATCATCACCGGTCACGGCGACGTGCCCATGGCCGTGCGCGCCATGCGCAACGGCGCCATGGACTTCATCGAGAAGCCGTTCGACCCCGACGCCCTGCTGGATGCGGTCGGCCGCGCGCTCGAGACCCGGCAGCAGCTCAGCCGCACCAGCGCCCAGGCCTCCGAGGCCATAGCCCGCTTCGAGCGCCTGACGCCGAGAGAGACCGACGTCATGAGGCAACTGGTGATCGGCCAGCCCAACAAGATCATCGCCCATGAGCTGGGCGTCAGTCCGCGCACGGTCGAGGTGCACCGGGCCCGGGTCATGGAGAAGACCGGCGCCGAGAGCCTGTCGCACCTGGTCCGGATGGCCATCGCCGCCGGCATAGAGCCTTAGAGCGCCTTCGACTTGAGGGGGCCATCGCCCCCTCCCTCGTCATTCCCGCAAAAGCGGGTACGGGAATGACGAAGAAGGATGAGCCGCGATATCGCCGGTCTCTCGGGTCGGCAACGCAAATCCCGACTGCCCAAGCCCGACAGCGCGACCAATCTCCGCATACGTAGAATCCACAAATTGGCGCCGCGGGTGGGCATCGCCATGATCGGCCGATGCTCTGATGTATCCGGCTTGGCCCCAAAAAGTGAGTCTTGCGATCGCTGTTCCGAAGGAAACCAAGCGCGCCGTAATCGTCGTTGTCGACGACGACGAGGCCGCGCGCGAGTCCTTCGTGGCGCTGCTCGAGACCGAGGGCTATCGCGTCGAGACGTTCGCCAGCGGACCCGGGTTTCTCGAGGCCCTGCCGTCGCTCGACGCCGATTGCGTGCTGCTGGACGTGCGCATGCCGGAGCTGGACGGGCTCTCCGTGCTGGAGGAGCTGAGCAAGGCGGACGCCCACCCGCCGGTCATCCTGATGTCGGCCAATCCCAAGACCACGTCGCCGAGACGCGCGCGGGAGCTCGGCACCTTGATGGTGCTGGAGAAGCCGATCGAGGAGGCCTGCCTGTTCTCCGCGATTCGCATGGCGCTCAAGGCCGGCCGCGACGGCGCCTGAGCCCAGATAAGGAGAACTACGGATACGTAGTTTCCCGACTAACATCGCCGGCCGCTTTGGGCTTTGCTGTCAGCAGGGAAAAACTGGTGTGGCGGTCCGAGTCGTAAGGAGGTGGTTCATGTTTGCAGCGACGATCTCAGATCCCACGGGTTTCTTATACGATACCCGGCATTGCCCTGCCGAAGGCTGTCCGGCGCCGGACTGCCGTCCGGCGACCTGCAACATGGTCGAATGTCCCCTGCTGAAGCGCCTCGGCAAGACCAAGGCCTACGAGCCCGGCGACATCGTCTTCTGGGAAGGCGACGAGGCGGATCGGTACTACCTGGTGATCAGCGGCGTGCTGCGCGGCTGCAAGCTGCTGAGCGACGGACGCCGCCAGATCAGCCGGTTCGTCTTTCCGGGTGACCTGATGGCCTATTCCGGCACCGAGGCGTTTCCCTACAGCGCCGAGGCGGTGACACCGGTCACGGTCCTGGCCATCCCGCGCCCCGGCTTCGACACCACCACCGAGGAGAACGCCTGCCTGCAGCGGCTGGTGACCAAATCCCTGCTGGATGAGCTGCGCGACACGCAGGATCAGGTTCTGCTTCTGGGCCGGATGACCGCGGCCGAGCGGGTATCGCACTTCCTGGCCGCGCTGGCGCGGCGCACGCCGGCGCCCGGCGGCGTCGACGGCGTGGTCGAGCTTCCCATGAGCCGGGCCGACATCGCGGATTTCCTGGGCCTGACCATCGAGACCGTCAGCCGGGTGCTGAGCCGCTTCAAGCGCGACGGCAAGATTTCCATGATCGGCCACAACCGGATCGTGCTGAACGAGCTTGCGGCGCTGGCCGATACGTCCGGAGATCTGGCGGCCTAGAGCATGTCTCCCGAAAGGGGATACCGGTTTCGCGAAACAGAGACATGCTTCAACAAAGAACGAGAGCAATGGCGCGAATCAGAATGATCGCGACAGGCTCTAGAGCGGCTTCGACTTGATGAGCCGCGTCCTGGGCAACCCGAAAGAGCACGGGGACGGCGACGGCCCGGACGCCTGTTGGAGACACCGTCCCGCGGGGGTGAGATGCGCTCGAAACTCTGGGTCGCCCTCCTGGCTGCGGCATTTGCGGCCGGCACCGGCTATCTCATCTGGCTGACGGCAAGCGCCGACGACCTGCCGCCCGGCATCGCCACGGGCAATGGCCGGGTCGAGGCGGAGCGCATCGACGTCGCCACCAAGTTCCCCGGACGCATCGAGATGATCCAGGTCGACGAGGGCGACACGGTCGAGGCCGGCCAGGTGCTGGCGCACATGGACGCCGACGAGATCGAGGCGCAGCTCCGGGAGGCGGATGCGGGCGTCAAGCAGGCCTGGGAGCAGCAACACCGGGCCACGGCCGAGGTGATGCAGCGCCAGAGCGAGCTCACCTACGCCACTCAGGAGCTGAGCCGGGCGCTCCGGCTGCGCGAGCAGGGCCACGTCTCCGAGGAGCGCGTTGAGCAGAGACAGACACAGAAGGACGCCGCCTCCGCGACGCTCCGGTCCGCGGAAGCGCGCATCGCGGAGGCCCGGGCCGCCATCGAGGCGGCCGTGGCGCGGGTGGAGCGTCTGAAGGCGGACCTGCGCGAATACGCGCTGAAGGCGCCGCGCTCGGCCCGCGTCCAGTACCGGCTGGCGGAGCCCGGCGAGGTGCTCGCCGCCGGCGGCAAGGTGCTCTCGCTGCTCGACCTCACCGACGTGCACATGACCATCTTCCTGCCGACCAAGGAGGCCGGACGGCTGGCGCTCGGCTCGGAAGCCCGCATCGTGCTCGACGCCGCGGCGGACTATGTGATCCCGGCGAAGGTCTCCTTCGTGGCGGCGGAAGCCCAGTTCACCCCCAAATATGTCGAGACCGCCAGCGAGCGCGAGAAGCTGATGTTCCGGGTCAAGGTGCAGGTGCCCCGTGACGTGCTCGAGAAATACGCGCCACTGGTCAAGACCGGCATCCCCGGCGTCGCCTTCGTGAAGACGGCGCCCGACGCCCAGTGGCCGGAGCGTCTGGGCGTCAAGCTGCCCTGATGGCGGCGGACCCCGCCACGGTCGCCCGGCTGGCCTCGGTCACGCACCGGTACGGCGACACGACGGCGCTCGACGACGTCGGCGTGGAGATCCCCGCAGGCCGCATGGTCGGCCTGATCGGCCCGGACGGCGTCGGCAAGTCGACGCTGCTCGGCCTCGTCGCCGGCGTGCGCAAGCTGCAGAGCGGGACGGTGGAGGCGCTCGGCGGCGACATGGGGGCCGCGGCCCATCGGCGCGCCGTCTGCGCCCGCATCGCCTACATGCCCCAGGGCCTCGGCCGCAACCTCTACCCGACCCTCTCCGTATTCGAGAACATCGACTTCTTCGGCCGCCTGTTCGGCCAGTCCGCGGCGGAGCGCGCCTGGCGCATCGACGAGCTCCTGGAAAGCACCGGCCTTGCCCCCTTCCCGGACCGCCCCGCCGGCCATCTCTCGGGCGGCATGAAGCAGAAGCTCGCGCTCTGCTGCGCTCTCGTCCACGATCCGGACCTGCTGATCCTGGACGAGCCCACCACCGGCGTCGATCCGCTGTCGCGCCGGCAGTTCTGGGAGCTGATCGACCGCATCCGGCGACGCCGTCCCGGCATGAGCGTCGCCGTCGCCACCGCCTATATGGAGGAGGCCGAGCGGTTCGATCATCTGATCGCCATGGATGCCGGCAAGGTGCTCGCCACGGGCACCGCCGCGACGCTGAAGGCCGAGACCGGCGCGGAGACGCTGGAGGACGCCTTCATCCGCCTGCTACCGGCGGAGAAACGCGCCGGCCACAGCGTGATCGTGCTGCCGCCGCGGCCCGAGGGCGACGGGCAGCCGGTGATCCGCGCCGAGGGCCTGACCAAGAGGTTCGGCGACTTCACGGCCGTGGACGCCGTCAGCTTCGAGATCGCGCCGGGCGAGATCTTCGGGTTCCTCGGCTCCAACGGCTGCGGCAAGACGACCACGATGAAGATGCTGACCGGGCTGCTGCCCGCGACCGAGGGCCGGGCCTGGCTGTTCGGCAGGCCCGTCGGCGGGCGCGACCGCGACATGCGGGAGCGGGTCGGCTACATGTCCCAATCCTTCTCGCTCTATGGCGAGCTGAGCGTGCGGCAGAACCTCGACCTGCATGCGCGGCTCTTTCACCTGCCGCGCGAGACCGTCGCGGCGCGGGTGAACGAGCTGCTCGCGCGCTTCGAGCTGGACGCCGTCGCCGACGAGCCGCCGGAGCGCCTGCCGCTCGGCCAGCGCCAGCGCCTGCAGCTCGCCGTCGCCATCGTGCATCGGCCGGAGATCCTGATCCTCGACGAGCCGACCTCCGGCGTCGACCCGGTGGCGCGCGACGGGTTCTGGCGGCTGCTCATCGCGCTCTCCCGCGAGGAGGGCGTCACCATCTTCATCTCCACCCATTTCATGAACGAGGCCGAGCGCTGCGACCGCATCTCCTTCATGCATGCGGGCAAGGTGCTGGCCAAGGGCACCCCCGCGGAGCTGGCCGAGGCGCGCGGCTCCGGCTCGCTGGAAGAGGCCTTCATCGCCTGTCTCGAAGAGGCCGCCGCGCCCGACGAGGCCGCCACGGACGAGACGGTGGACGCACCCGCGCGGCCGGCGAGCACGAGCACCGCCCATAACGGCCGCATCTTCAACCCCAAGCGGCTCTGGGCCTTCGCGCGGCGCGAGACCACCGAGCTGGTCCGGGACCCGATCCGTCTGGCCTTCGCCCTGCTCGGCCCGCTGGTGCTGATGATCGCCATGGGCTACGGCATCTCCTTCGACGTGGAGAAGCTGCCCTATGCCGCGCTCGACCGCGACCAGTCGCGGGAAAGCCGCATCTATCTCGAGACCTTCGCGGGCTCGCGCTATTTCGAGCGCCGCCCGCCGCTCCGCTCCCAGACCGAGCTCGACCGGCGCATGGCCAGCGGCGAGCTGCGCGTCGCCCTGGTGATCCCACCGGGCTTCGGCCGCGACCTGCTGGCCGGGCGAAGCCCACAGGCGGGCGCCTGGCTGGACGGCTCCGACACCTTCCGGGCCGAGACCTCGCGCGGCTATGTGGAAGGCGTCCATCTCACCTATCTGAACGACCTCTCCCGGCGGGAGACCGGCGAGGAGCCCGCCGCCTCGGCGGCCGAGATCGCGGCGCGCTTCCGCTACAACCAGGCCTTTCTCAGCGTCTACGCCATCTCGCCGGGCGTGCTCATGATGCTGCTGATCATGGTGCCCGCGATGCTCACCGCCGTCGGCGTCGTGCGCGAGAAGGAGATGGGGTCGATCACCAACCTCTACGCGGCGCCCGCCACACGGCTCGAGTTCCTGGTCGGCAAGCAGCTCCCCTATATCGGCATCGCGCTGGTCAGCTTCGCGACGCTGGTGGCGCTGATGCTGCTGCTGTTCCAGGTGCCTGTCGCCGGCAGCCTCCCGGCCCTGACCGTCGGCGCCGTTCTGTTCGTGGCCGCGTCGACGGGCTTCGGCCTCTTCGTCTCCACCTTCGTGTCGAGCCAGATCGCCGCCATCTTCGCCACCGCCATCCTGGTGATGATCCCGACCATCAACTTCTCGGGCTTCATGTATCCGGTGTCCTCGCTGGAGGGCAGCGCAAAGGTGATGGGCACCCTGTTCCCCTCGCTCTACTTCCAGAGGATCAGCGCCGGGGTGGTCAACAAGGGACTCGGCATGGGCGACCTCCTGGCCGACTACGGCGTGCTGGTTCTCTTCTGCCTGGCCTTCTGGGCGCTCAGCCTGGCGCTGCTCAAGGGGCAGGAGGCCTGAGCCCATGCGCAGCCTGAAGAACGTCCTCCGCCTCGGCATCAAGGAGCTTTACAGCCTGTCGCGGGACGGGGTGATGGTGTTCCTGATCGCCTACACCTTCACCGTCGCCATCTACGTGGTGGCCAACGGGCTCAATACGGAGGTGGTGAACGCCGCCATCGCCGTGGTCGACGAGGACGGCTCCGAGCTTTCGCGCCGCATCGGCGCCGCCTTCCTGCCGCCCCACTTCAAACGGCCCGTCGGCATCGGGCTCGACGAAATCGACGCGGCCATGGACGCCGGGCGCTTCGCCTTCGTCGTCGACATCCCGCCGGACTTCCAGGCCGACGTGCTGGCCGGCCGGCGACCGGCCGTGCAGGTCAACATCGACGCCACCGCCATGACGCTCGCGGGCAACGGCGCCAACTACATCGCCAACATCGTCTCCCGCGAGGTCGGCGAATTCGTCGCGCGCGGCGAGGCCGGCACCGCCCAGGCGGCGACCTTGAACGTGCGCGCCAAGTTCAACCCGAACCTGGAGTCGCACTGGTTCACCGCGGTGATGCAGATCATCAACAACGTCACCATCCTGGCCATGATCCTGGCCGGCGCGGCCGTGATCCGCGAGCGCGAGCACGGCACCATCGAGCATCTCCTGGTCATGCCGCTGACGCCGGCGCAGATCATGCTGGCCAAGATCTGGGCCAACGGCATGGTGATCGTGGTGGCCTCGACGCTCTCCCTCGTCGTGGTGGTGCAGACCCTGCTGGCGGTCCCCATCGCCGGCTCGATCGGGCTCTATGCGCTCGCCACCTCGGCCTACCTGTTCTCCATCACGGCGCTCGGCATCACCCTGGCGACCATCGCACGCTCGATGCCCCAGTTCGGCCTGCTCGCCATCCCGGTCTTCGTGGTCATGAACATGCTGTCCGGCAGCACCACGCCCCTCGACAGCATGCCCGAGGTGCTGCAGGTGGTGATGCAGGCCGCGCCGTCGACCCATTTCATCAGCCTGGCCCAGGCCGTGCTCTACCGCGGCGCGGGCCTCGATCTGGTCTGGCCGCAGCTCGCGGCCATCTTAGGGATCGGCGTCGTGCTGTTCGGCATCGCGCTGGCACGCTTCCGCCGCTCGCTGACGCTGGCCCACGCTTAGAGCATGTCCCCCGAAAGTGGATACCGGTTTCGGGAAAAAAGACATGCTTCAACAAAGAGCGAGAACAATGGCGCGAATCAGAATGATTCGCGACAGGCTCTAGCGCCTAACAAGACCCACTCGCAGCGGCGCGCGAAGACCACCAGCGGCCACCCCCTCTCCCGTCATTCCCGCGAAAGCAGGAATCCATTGGCCGCAGCAGCAGATCGAAGGAGGCTGACAGTGTTGCGAGAGGTTCAAACTCGAGCCGATGGTCCCTGCCGCTTGGCCACGTGGAATGGATTCCCGCTTTCGCGCAGTAGTGTCCGGGATTCGAGCGCAGCCCATACCCAACCGTCGTCATTGCCGGGCTTGACCCGGCAATCCATGCCATTTGCCTCTCGATCTCGCTGAG
>JAKSBI010000486.1 GCA_022361215.1 Hyphomicrobiales bacterium
CGGGATGGCGAAGTAGGCGTTGTGGCCGTCGGGCGTGACGCCCCACTTGCCGACGTCCGACTTTGCCAGTTCGGCGAAGCCCTCGTTCAGCGCGCCCCAGCCGCCGGCCAGGTTGAGCGCGATAATGCCGGTGATGATGATGCCCAGGGCCAGGAGGATGCATTGCACCGTGTCCACGTAGGCCACGGCCCTGAGGCCGCCGGATGCCACGTAGATCAGCACGACCGCCGACAGGATCCACATCCCGATATTCTCGGAGACCGCGCCGTCGGTCAGCACGTTGAACAGGAAGCCCGATGCGCCGAGCTGCACGCCCAGATACGGAATCGAGAACAGCATGGCCACCAGGACGACCAGAATGCGGATCGCATCGCCCTGGAAGTAGTCGCCCAGCATCTCGCCGGGCGTCACATATCCGAACCGTTTGCCGATCATCCACTGGCGCTTCAGGAACATCACGCCGGTGAACGGGATGGTGATGGCGTAGAACGAGGCGTAGGCGTATTGGAAGCCGTCCCGGTACACGAGGCCGGGATGGCCCATGAACGTCCACCCTGAGAACGAGGTGGCGGTGGCCGCCAAGACGAAGACCCAGAGTGAGATGCCGCGCCCCGCGATGAAGTAGTCGCTCGCCGTCTTGGACGTCATTGCACCCCTGATGCCCCAGTAGATGCAATAGGCCCAATACAGGACGACGAAGATGAAAAGCCAAATGACTTTAGCTTCCATTGGTCACGTCTCCCCCTGATTGCATGAAAGACAGCCCGCCCACTCCCAAGAAGCCGCGAGGGCACGTCTGCTTCCGACCAGTTGTCGCGTGGGCTGCCTCGACATCATGCAAAACGCTTTCCCGGCGACGGTCAATTCCCCTATGGTCGAAAGTAGAATTGCGCTGTGGAGATGTAAAATTCTGTCCTTTATTACAGTAAGTTGCAGATATTTTTTGTGCACTGCACGGTGGAATTCTGTGTCCGTAAAGGCCAGTTTGCTGCGGTTGCGAAGGGAACGATTTCATCGATACACCAG
>JAKSBI010000546.1 GCA_022361215.1 Hyphomicrobiales bacterium
CGGAGCGTCCTTGTCGGCCACCCCCATCAGCCGCGCGAACGCCATCAGGTTCTCCTTGGCCGTCAGCTTCTCGTAGACGGCGATCTGCTGGGGCACCAGGCCCGTCAGCCGGCGCGCCCGCCGGTCGTCCGCCGGATCGCGGCCGGCAATGCGCACGCTGCCCCCGTCCAGCGCCAGGCGGCCGGAGATCGCCCGCACCAAGGTCGACTTGCCGGCCCCGTTCGGCCCGAGCAGGACCACGATCTCGCGCGTGAAGACGTCGAGACTGACACCGTTCAGCGTCGGCCGGTCGTGATAGGCGAAGCGGGCGTCTTCGATGTGCAGCAGGGGACGGCGCCCATGGCCCTCGGTCGCCGGCGGTGTGGAAGTCGTCTCAGCCATCCGTTCCGCTGGACCGCGGCACCCCCGCAAGGCGTTCCTGGAACGACGCGGCGATGACGTCGGCAAATCCGCTCAAGAGGCAGGGCGTGCCGGGCGACGGCGGCAGGGCGGCGATGGCCGCGTCGATCTGGCGCCGCGCCTCGCGCTCGGCCTCCGCAATGCCGAGGGCGGCCACCAGCGTGGCCTTGTCCTGGTCCTGGCCCACGTCCTTGCCCGCGTTATCCGCCGTCCCGCAGGCGTCCAGCAGGTCGTCATAGGCCTGAAACGCCAGGCCGAGCCGATGGCCGTAGCTGCGCGCCTGCTCCAGGCGGCCGTCGTCGATGCCGGCGACCAGGGCGCCGATCTCGGCGGCGGCGGCGAACAGCACGCCGGTCTTGCGCCGGTGCAGCCGCTCCACGCCCTCGCGGGTCGTCTGCTCGGCGGCGGCGTGCAGATCCATCTCCTGGCCCGCCACCAGGCCTTCCATGCCGATGGCGTCGCTCAGGCACGCCGCCACCTTCAGCCCGCTCTTCGGCGGGGCCCATGGGGCGGAGGCGATGACGCCGAAGGCCCGGTTCAGCAGCGCGATGGCCGCCAGGATCGCCGTGGCCTCGCCATAGATCTTGTGGTTGGCCGGTCGGCCGCGCCGGAGCGTGGCGTCGTCCATGGACGGCAGATCGTCCAGGATCAGCGATGCCGCATGCACCATCTCGATGGCGCAGGCGGGCAGCAGCGCGTCGGCCTCGTCGCCGCCGAACTGCCGGGCCGAGACCAGCGCCAGAATGGCGCGGATGCGCTTGCCGGGGGCGAGCAGGCTGTGCGCGATGGACTGGCTCAGGCGGTCCGGCGCGCCGTCGCCCTCCGCCACCAGCAGGGTAAGCTGCCGGTCGACCCGGTCTCGAAGCTCTTCGGCCAGGACAGGAACGTCGGGCTGCGACGACGGCGCCGCCGCGCTTTGGGAGCTTGCCAAGCCTTCGGCCCTCATTCACCTCCTCCTTGTCCCCGCGGGGTCCATGAACCGCCGCGCGGTCTCACGCGTAGTGATACGGAGCGCAGCAACGCTCGGACCTAGGTCTCAGTCTCTCCCGGCTGAGGAACAGCAGTGGATTGTGCCCCCATGCGCCACGGCGCATGCGTGGTCTTGAAACCTGAGCCGCTCTGCGACCGGGTGCGATACAATCACATTCGCGCAAGCCGCACTACCGGAACAGGAACCGACCGAAATGCCGTACACAGAGAAAATCCGGGGAAGACCGCGACCAGACGACGGCTTGAATCGCTCGAAAAGTCTCTCTACCACGCCCACACGACCGATGCGGACGGCCTTGCTGTCGCAGCCCTCAGACCCGGTGGATACGATGACCCAAAGCGCCAGCCTGACCGAGCCCCGCATCCGTCCGGGCGCCGCCGGCGATGCCGGGCCCCACGCGGTCGTCATCGGCGCCGGCTTCGGCGGGCTTGCCGCGGCCCTCAGGCTGCGCGCCAAGGGCTACCGGGTCACGCTCCTGGAGCGCGGGCCCGCCCTCGGCGGCCGGGCCCAGGTGTTCGAGCGCGACGGCTTCCGCCACGACGCGGGCCCGACGGTGATCACCGCGCCCTTCCTGCTGGAGGAGCTCTTTGCGCTCTTCGACCAGCGGCTCGAGGACTACATCCGGCTGGTGCCGCTCGATCCCTGGTACCGGTTCAGGTTCGCCGACGGCGACACCTTCGACTATGGCGGAACCGTGGACGACACGCTGCGCGAGATCGCGCGCATCGAGCCGGCCGACGCCGACGGCTATCTGCGCCTGCTCGAGCATTCCCGGAAGCTGTTCGAGGCCGGGTTCGCCGAGCTGGCGGACCAGCCCTTCGACCGGCCCTGGCTGATGGCGCGCGAGGTGCCGCGGCTCCTCAAGCTGCAGGCCTA
>JAKSBI010000202.1 GCA_022361215.1 Hyphomicrobiales bacterium
GAAGATCCGAGCGGCAAAGCGGCGGAGCGGTCCAGCGCTGTCGACGTGACGGGGCACGGATCGCGCGCGGACTGGGAAGTCGTCTACATCAAGGCGCGCGAGCTTGCCCGCAAACACGGATTGTCCTTGGATCAATTCGAGATAGAGCCGGCGGAACCCGGCGAGGATCGGGAGGCGCCGCAAGACGGCGCCGCTGACCAGGGGCCGGCCGGCGGCGCCGACTGAAGCCCGATATCGCGCAAGATGGAGGACGCGGCCTCGAACGCGTCCTCCGACTCGTTGCGCCGTCCCTGCATCTCATAGAGCCGCCCCAGGCTCTCATTGCAGAGGGCGGAGAGAGGTCGCATGCCGAGCGTGTGGCCCAGGTCGAGAGCTTCCCGGTAATACGCGGCCGCCTGCTCCCAGTTCGAGCGTGGCGACGCGAAATGAATGTCTCCGAGCAGGCGCAGCGTCCAAGCCTGCTGCCCCCTCGCTCTGCCCTGCACGCAAAGCCTCAGGGCCTTGAGGGCCTCGGTTTCGGCTCGGTCGAACTGATCCAGCATCATGTACACCATGGCCAGACGCCGATAGAGCAGCGGCCCGTCGACGCTATGCCGTGTCTCCTCCAGCGTCTCGATGGCATCCTGCAGCAGGCCAAGCGCCCGGTCCTGGTGACCGGTCAAGGCGCGTACGGCGCCGACGGACGACGCGAGCCGTGGAAACCAGATCCGCAGCGACCATCGATTGCAGACGTCCAAGCCCTTCTCGTAATCGAGGATGGCGCGCGCGAAATCGCGCTGCCTCAAATGCAAGTGCCCCTGCCCCCAATGCGCGAACACGATGCTGAGCGGATGGCCCGCCCGCTCCGCCAGCGCCACGCCCTCCCTCGCATAGCGCAGACCTTTTGCAAACTCTCCAAGCTCGGCGCAGCAGTGTGAGAGCCAAGAGCGGCAAATGACGGACGGCAGCGCCGCGATACCCATCCGATCCAACTCGAATTCCGGGCCGATCAGCAGCAGCCCCTTCTCCAGCTCTGTTATCGCCTCACGATACATCGCAAGCTGGTAAAGCGGCTGGGCCAGCCGGTACGACATCTCGGCCTTAAGGGCGAAGCTCTCGCTTTTCTCGGCGAACTCGATCGCGCGCCGGCCATGCTCGATGGCCTTCTCCTGCTCGCAGGTCAAATAGTAGTGGTTGCTGAGAAAGCCCTCGAGCTGTCCCACCCGTGCCGGATCGTCCAGTGAGACGATCAGCGCCTGGGTCTCCTCCAGCA
>JAKSBI010000671.1 GCA_022361215.1 Hyphomicrobiales bacterium
GGTGAGCTGGATGGCCAGGAAGAACGCCGCGGTGTTCAACCAGAAGGTCTGCACCAGCGGCAGCTCGCCGCGCCAGTGGCGCAGGAGATAGGCGCCGGCGGGGGCGAGCGTGTGGCGCGGCGCCTCCGCCCAGCGCAGGACGCTGCGGCGCCCCGCGAGGGCCGCGCGCATGGCCTTGCGCCTGAGCGGGACGCTCCGGCGCCCGGCGGCGGGCGCTTGTGGCTGGGGCTGGGGCTGCGGCCGAGGCTCAGGCCGGGGCTGGGCCCGATATTGGAGGGGCGCCGCTGTCGCGGCCGGCGACGGGGCCGGGAGCGCGGCCAGCGGCCGTGGCGCGGGCGCTTGGGTCGCGGCCGACGGGGCCGGCAGGGCGAGCGGCGTGCTTACGGTGCTGAGGAGGCCGGGGATATCGCGCGCGGCGCGCCATGTGGTGAAGCCTGGCCACCAGACCAGATCGTCCGGCTGCAGCCAGCCGGCATCGGCGGCGTGCAACAGGGCACTCTGCGTGTCCGGCCCATAGCGCCGGCCCGCATGATGGATATACCATACGCGACTTTCGTCGGACGAACGCATCACCCGCCCACTCTACGCAACACTGCTCAGCGGCTTGTGTCCCCAGCCGGCTGTTCGACCCTCGGCCGCGCCGCAACGCTACCCCGACACAGGCGGGCGACCGTCACGATTAACCCTAACCGAGGCGGCGGCCCGCATGCAAACGATATCCGCCGAGGCGCGCCAGATCGCGCCATTGAGCCCTAAGGGCCTGTTGAGGCTCACCTTGCGGATGCTGGTTTTGCGAGATTGGCCAATCTCGCAAAATCCCAAAGGGACGGATCGCATTTGACCGCTGGACGTCGTTGCGCAAAGCTAGAAGTGGAAAGGCACTACGTCGCTTTCCGCGCCTAGCCAGCGGCCAAATGCGACCCGCCAGCACCACAACGTGAACCTCAACAGGCCCTTGGCCCGGAGCTGGCAGTCTGGTCCAGGTCGGCCGCGGGGGGCGAGATCGGACCTCTGAGGAGACCGTCATGAGGCTCATATCACTTGCGGCCCTGTTGGCGCTGGCGCTGGCGGCCCCGCCCCGGCCGGCCGGGGCGGACACGCGTCTCGCCGCCGGCCCGGCCGGGCTCGACGCCCGCGCGGCGGCGCTGCACCTCGCCGGGTATTACACCAACCGCCGCTATCCGCCCTATGGCCGCGGCAGCAACACCATCCGCCGGCCGCGCTTCGACCACCGGCGCCGCCTCGGGCCCGCGGACGGCTACGGCACGGCGCCGCGCTCCTACGGCTATCGCCGCGACCCGCGCTTTCGCCAGTTCCGCGACCCCTACCGGTCGTCCGGGCGCACGATCCGGCGCAGCGTTCGGCCCGGCTACGACCGGGGCCACGCGCGACCGTTCTACCGGCGGGACTATCGTCGCGGCTACCGGCGCTCGTACCGGACCTACTCGCGCAGCGGCCGCGGGCGCACCGACTACCGCTCGCGCTACACGCGGCCGGGCCGGCGCCGCTGAGCCGCCGGGGCCAGGGAGCGCGCCCATGGCACAGGTGCTGATCGTCGGGGCCAGCAGGGGCATCGGGCTCGAGACCGTGAAGCGGGCGCTGGCGGCCGGCCACACGGTGCGCGCCTTCGCCCGCACGGCCGGGGCGATCGCCATCGAGGACGCGCGGCTCGAGACGGTTGCGGGCGACGCGCTCGACCCGGACGCGGTGGCGCGGGCGCTCGACGGCGTCGACGCGGTGATCCTGACCCTGGGCATCGCGGCCGGACCGGAGATGGTGTTCAAGCCGGTGACGCTCTTCTCCAAGGCCACGCGCGTCGCGGTCGACGCCATGGCGGCGGCGGGCGTCAAGCGGCTGATCGCGGTGACCGGGCTCGGCGCCGGGGACAGCCGGGGCAAGGGCGGCTTTCTCTACAACGCCGTGTTCTTCCCGCTGCTCCTCCGACGTGCCTACGACGACAAGGACGCCCAGGAGTGGATCATCCGCAAGAGCGGCCTCGACTGGGTGATCGCGCGGCCGGGCCTCCTGACGCGGGCGCCGGCGACCGGCCGCTACCGGGTGCTGACGCGGCCCGAGGACTGGCGCGGCGGCGCCATCTCCCGCGCCGACGTGGCCGACTTTCTGGTGAAGCAGATCGACGACGACGGCTATCTCGGGCAGACGCCGCTGTTGATTGGGTAGGGGCCCCTCCCCCGTCATTCCTGCGAAAGCAGGACTCCATTCCACGTCGCCACACGGCCAGAACCATCGGCTCCAGCCGAACCTCAAGCGGATCGTCAACGACCCCCTATATCCTGCTGTAGAAGCTAATGGATTCCTGCTTTCGCAGGAATGACGGAGAAGTGGGACGGGTCCGGACAAACTGAAACCGCCGCCGCCGCGGATTGGCGGGAACGGGCTCGTCTATTCGGCAGGCACGCACGAGCCGACGAGCTGTTAAGCGCGGGAGCCGCGAGGGCTCCCGCCCCCTGCCTTATTCGACGTTCCCATGCGGTGTCGGCGGTCGAGCCTATGCCATGGCCGCGCGGTGGCAAAGGGGGCGGCCTAGCCATCGGGCGGCCGCCGTACTACCATCCCGGTTAGAGCCGTGCGGGCTGGTCGGCTGTTGGACCTGTAGGGAGTAGCGATGAGACGCCACCTGGCCGTGATCGGCTGTGCCCTCGCCGTGCTGGCGGCGGCGCCGGCGCAAGCCTTCGAGATCGAGGTGCTGCGGCCGACGCTGATCGCGAAGATCGACCTCTCGACCCAGCGCATGCACGTCTCGATCAACGGCAAGCCCACCTACACCTGGCCCGTCTCCACCGGCACCGTCGGCTACCGCACGCCGACCGGCACCTACAAGCCCTATCGGCTCAACCGCCACTGGTGGTCCCGGCAGTGGGACAACGCGCCGATGCACTACGCCATGTTCTTCCTGAGGGGCTATGCGGTGCACGCCACGGAGAACCCGCAGACGCTGGGCGTTCCCGCCTCCCATGGCTGCGTGCGGCTGCACACGGCCAATGCCGCGACGCTCTTCCGCCTGGTGCAGAAGCACGGGGCCGGGCGCACGCGCTTCACGCTCTACGGCGAGGCGCCGACCTATGTCTCGCGGGCCACCTACCGGCGGACCTTCACGCGACACGAACGGCGCGAGCGCCGGGCCCGGCGGCGCGCCGCCCGCGGCTTCGCGCCGTACGCGAACTGAGGCCGGCCCACGGCCGCTCGCGGGCACCGAGGGAGAGCCCATGACCAAGCTCGTCGCGGTCTTCTTCGCGTTGGCCTCGCTGATCCAGATCCTGCGGCCGCTGGGCCTGCCGGGCCTGAAGCACCGCCGCGACGCCTGGAAGCTCGCCGCCGCCGGCCTCGGCGCCATCGTGCTGACGGTCGCGCTCCGGACCCTGCTCAGGGGGTGAGCGGCCGCCGGCCGGCAATTGCGAAGCGGCGGATCTTCTGGCATATCGGCATCGAATAGTACGCCGGGGCCGCGGGTGGAAGATAAACGCAAGTCCATCATGGGAGACTGGCTCAAGAACCCAAGTTCTTGGCTCTCCGTGATCGCGGCCGTCATCTCCGTTGCAACCTTCGTCCTGGTGCACGCCGACCCGGGCGACATCAAAGTCGTGCTGCCGGACAGCGTGGGCGTCAAACACGTCGACGGCGAACTGCTTCTGCTTGTGCCGGTGACCCTGACGAACACGGGCGCGCCCCGAACCGTCCGCCATATCTCGAGCATGACGGCCCACCTGAACGAAGACCGGAAGGATCGGGGAAACGCGAACACAGTCGCGCTCAGATGGCGCACCATATTCACGCTGTTGGGACGGGCGGAATATGCGCTGAAATACCGGATCGAGGACAAGTCGTCCCTCAAAGATCAGGATTTCCTGGATTACGACAGCCGCGCCAACCCGTTTGCGCTCTACGGCGGCAACTCGGCGCAAAAGACCGTCGAGTTCCGGTCCCGGAAGGGAGCGTTTCCCGGCAAGACCATCGCCAGTTTCACATTGACGGTCGTCGGCGCCACCAACGACGGCCGGGAGTTTCCCTCCATCGCCACCTATTATCACTGCGAGAACATCGTGTTGGGCGGCGAAAGCTTTCAATATTGCGACAAGCATCGCTGGTGATCCCGCCGGGGCCGGCCGGGTCCGGTCAGGCGGGCGGGCGGGCCAGCAGGGCGACCAGGGCGAGGCCGGCGGCGAAGACGATCAGCACCAGCGCCAGCTTCGTAAAGAACCGGCTCACGGCGCTGCGCTCGCTCCTGGTGCCGAAGCGCTTCTTGTTGGCCTTGAAGATGGCGTCGAGGGTGGTGGAGTCGGCAGCCTCGTCCAGGAGGTCGCGCAGGTCGCGGATGTTGATGCCGGCCTTGCGGTAAAGCGTCTCCAGATCGCGGACCTTCGAGCGCGGATCGCGGTAGACCGCCTCCAGCGCCGCGCGCGAGATACCCCTGGTCTCGTGCCAGTTGAAATAGGCGTCCGGGTCCTTGGGGTCGAAGCGGATATTGGCGAGCAGGCCCGCGGCGAGATCCGCCTCCAACGCGCTACCGTCTGCATCGTGCCAGGACATGGGTCGCCTCTCAGAACTGAGCCCCGGCTAGAGCTAGGGTCTGTTGAGAAGCAGGATTCACAACAGATCCTGGGGCGTCTTCGACTTGAGGGGGCTCGCTGCCACCCTTCTCCGTCATTCCCGCGAAAGCGGGAATGACGGAGAAGGGTGGGCCGCGATGTCGCCGATCTCTTGGGTCCGCAACATGAATGTCCACAGACCCTAGTGCGCGAGAGGCATCCGTTCAACGTGGCACGCCTCGATGCGCCGCGTTCAGCGTTCGTTAACGCTGGCTGCGGACGGGGGATTCGATTCACCGGTGCGTTCAGTTGCTCTGCTAGGCTGCCGGGGCTGAGTGATCTGAAGGGGACCACACGATGAGGCTTACGCTCGTATCCTGCGTCATGGCCGCGCTGGCGCTCTGGCTGACGGCGCTGCCCGCTTCGGCCTGGGGCAAGAAGCACCGCCACCACTGCTGCGACAAGCTTGGCGGCTATACCGACCACTACCCGGCCTACGACTACGGCAAGGGCAGCAGCTACAAGGCCTATCAGCGCAACCACTACGGCTACCGGGTCTACACCGTGCCCTCCTACACCTACCGCTACTACACGGGGCCGGCCTACACCTACTCCTACAGCTACGGCCATCGGCGCCACTGCTGCTGCCGGTGACGAACGCGGGCGGCCCACGCCGCCCGGCAGACCGCAAACGCCGCCCGGCCACCTGAGCGGGCGGCGTTTTCGTTTGGGAGTCGGACCCGGGTCTGTGGGGCTCGCCGCGGCGGCGCCGATGTCCTCGACAGACGGGCGTTTCCTCTCGTATCACCGCTCCCGTCCCCCCGCCCCTCCTCACACCGGATACCGCCCCATGCCGTCCATCGTCTTCGACTCCGAGCTTTTCGGCGACATGTTCGCGAGCACGCCGATGCGGGCGCTCTTCACCGACCGCGCACTGGTGCAGCGCTATCTCGACATCGAGGCGGCGCTGGCGCGGGTGCAGGGTCGGCTCGGGCTGATCCCCACGCACGCGGCCGACGCGATCGCGGCGGTGGCGGATGTCGGGCGGGTCGACTGGGGCAGGCTCGCCGAGCGCACCCGCGTGGTCGGCTATCCGATCCTGCCGTTGGTCGAGCAGATGTCGGAATGGGCCGAGGGCGGGCTCGGGCAGTACTGCCACTGGGGCGCCACCACCCAGGACATCATGGACACGGCCGACGCGCTGCAGATCCGCGACGGGCTGGGGCTGGTCGCCGCGGAGCTCGACGCCATCGCCGCGGCACTGGCGGCGCTGGCAGAGGCGCATGCCGGTACGCCCATGGCGGGCCGCACCCACCTGCAGCACGCGCTACCCATCACCTTCGGATTCAAATGCGCCTGCTGGCTCGCCGCCGTCGACCGGCATCGCGCCCGGCTCGGCGAGCTGCGCCCCCGCGCGCTGGTGGGCCAGTTCGCGGGCGCGGCGGGGACGCTCGCCTCGCTCGGCGGCGACGGGCTCCAGGTGCAGGCGGCGCTGATGGAGGAGCTGGGCCTGGCCCGCCCGGCCATGACCTGGCACACGGGCCGGGACGGCTTCGCGGAGGTGACCGGCTTTCTGGCGCTGGTTTCGGGCACGCTGGGCAAGATCGGCCTCGACGTCATGCTGATGATGCAGTCCGAGATCGGCGAGGTCTTCGAGCCCTTCGCCAGCGGGCGCGGGGCCAGCTCCACCATGCCCCAGAAGCGCAACCCGATCGCCGCGGAGCTGATGCTGGCGGCGGCCAAGATCGTGCGCGCTCAGCACGGCGCCATGCTCGACGCCATGGTGCAGGACCACGAGCGCGCCACCGGGCCCTGGCACGTGGAATGGCAGGCGCTGCCGACGGCGTTCGTGGCCGCCTCGGGCGGCTTGCAGGCGGCGCGCGAGGCGCTGGAGGGCCTGGAGGTGCGGCCGGACGCCATGCGCCGCAACCTGGA
>JAKSBI010000585.1 GCA_022361215.1 Hyphomicrobiales bacterium
ATGGAGCCGGCCATCCGCTATGCCGAGGACGGCTTCGCGGTGCGCCCGCATGTGCGCAACTACTGGATGCAGACGGAGAACGCCGGGCGTGGCCCGCATTCCGACTACCTGACCAAGGACCCGGCGGCGCGAAAGATCTACGTGAAGGACGACGGCTCGCTCTACCAGGTCGGCGAGACGCTCAGGAATCCGGACATGGCGGCCACCTACCGGCAGGTCGCGATGGAGGGCGTCGAAAGCTTCTATTCCGGCGCCATCGCCGACCGCATCGTGGCGGATATGGGCGCAAACGGCGGCCTGCTCGGCCGCGAGGACCTGGAGAGCGTCGAGGTCGCCGAGATGGAGCCACTCTGGGGCACCTATCGCGGGCACCGCATCGCCACCAACAACCCGCCGGGCGGCGGCCTTATGCTGCTCGAGATGCTCAATATCCTGGAGACCTTCGATCTGGCCGCCATGGGCCACAACTCGGCCGACTACGTGGCCACGGTCTCCGAGGCCATGAAGATCGCGACGGTCGACAAGGACACCCATGTGGGCGACCCGCGCTTCGTCGACGTGCCGGTCGAGCGGCTGACCTCGAAGGCCTATGCGGCCGAGATAGCGGACCGCATCAAGCGCGGCGAGAAGACCCATGTGCCACGCTACAACCCGGGCGGCGAGGAGTCCCGCGACACGACGCACATCTCGGCCGTCGACGAGCACGGCAACTGCGTGGCGCTGACCCACTCCATCGGCGCGCCGGCCGGCGTCGTCACCGAGGGGCTCGGGTTCATGTATAACGGCTGCATGGCCGTGTTCGACCCGCGCCCCGGCCATGCCGGCTCGATCGCGCCGGGCAAGTCGCGCTTCACCGCCATGTGCCCGACCATCGTCTTCGCGGGCGACGATCCGGTCTTCGTGGTCGGCGCGCCCGGCGCCACCTTCATCACCATGGGTGTGCTGCAAGCGATCCTGAACGCGGTCGACTTCGGCATGAGCGCGCTGGAGGCCGTCGCGGCCCCGCGCTTCTGCACCACCTCGGACACCATCGAGATTACCAACCGCGTCCGCCGCAGCGTCGAGCGCGAGCTGGCGGAGCGCGGCTATCCGGTGCGCCGCCACGCGCTCAGCTATCATTTCGCCGGCGTCCACGCCGTCCGCCTGCGGAACGGCCGATGGGACGGTGGCGCCGACCCCGGCCGCGACGGAGTGGCCATCGCTGTCTGAGGAGCATCGCCCATGGCCAAGCGCGTCCTGATCGCCGGTTTCAAGCACGAGACCAACACCTTCTCGAAGCTGTCCACGACCCGCGAGTCCTACGAGGCGCGGGGGCTGCATTTCGGCGATGAGATCGTCGCGGCCTACAAGGGCACCAACACCGAGCAGGCCGCCTTTCACGACGCCTGCGCGCGCCATGGCTGGGAGCCGGTGCTGGCCGTCGCGGCCAATGCCGTGCCCTCCGGCAAGGTCGCGCGCGACATCTACGAGACGGTCTCAGGCCATATCCTCGAGACCATCGACACCGCCGGCACGCCCGATGCCGTGCTCCTGGAGCTGCATGGCGCCATGGTCGCCGAGCACACCTTCGACGGGGAGGGCACGCTGCTGGAGCTGATCCGCGAGAAGATCGGCCGCGAGGTGCCCATCGGGGTGACGCTCGACCTGCACGCCAACGTGACCGCCAGGATGGCGGAGCTGGCCGACATCATGGTGAGCTACCGCACCTACCCCCATGTGGATCTCTACGACACCGGCACCGTCTGCGCCGATCTGATGGCCCGGACGCTCGCCGGTGAGATCAGCCCGACCGTGACGCTGGCCCGGGCGCCGCTGCTCGACGGCGTCGACCACGGCCGCACCACGGCGCCGGGGCCGATGCGCATGCTGCTGGAGCGGGGGGCGGCCCTGGAGCGCGAGCCGGGCGTGCTGCGGGTCTCGATCAATGCCGGCTTCCCCTGGGCGGATCTGCCCGAGACGGGACCGTCGGCGCTGCTCGTGGGCGACGGCGGCGATGACCGCTATCGGGCGCTGGCGGACGGGCTCGCCGATCTCATGTGGGAGACGCGCGAGGAGCTGACCGTTACGCCGATCACTTCGGCGAAAGCCATCGCGCTCGCCCGCGATAGGGGCCGTGTCGGCGCACCGGTGGTGATCTCCGATTTCGCGGATAATCCGGGCGGCGGCGGGTATGGCGACGCCACGGGTCTGCTCCGCGCCATGGTCGAAGCCGGTCTCCAGGACGCGGCGCTGGCAGCGCTCTACGATCCCGAGAGCGTCGCGGCCTGCCAGGCGGCAGGCGCGGGCGCCGAGCTGACGCTGGATCTCGGCGGCAAGGTCGAGCCGGGCCTCGGCGCTCCGGTGCGGGCGACCGGGACCGTGGAAGGGCTCTACGAGGGCAAGTTCCGCCTCGAAGGGCCCATGGCCACGGGCGTCGCGGTCGATATCGGGCCGGCAGCGGTCTTCAAGGTCGGCGGCGTCGAGGTGGTGCTGGCGTCCAAGCGCGCGCAGAACCTCGACCGCAACTATTTCAAGTCGTGCGGTATCGACCCGGCCGAGCGCGCCGTCGTGGCGGTCAAGTCCGCGCAGCACTTCCGGGCCGACTACGGCCCCATCGCGTCCGAGATCGTGGTTGTCGACGAGGGCGGCGGGCTCACCTCGCGCAATTTCCGCGAGCTGGACTATCGTCACGTTCGCCGGCCGGTCTGGCCGCTCGACGAAGACGCAACCCATAACAGCCGAACCGGCGCGGGAGGACACGCGGCATGAACAGGATCACGGGGCGCTCGGCCTTCCTGGCGCTTCTGAAGGACGAAGGCATCACGCACCTTTTCGGCAATCCGGGCACGACCGAGCTGCCGATCATGCACGCGCTGAGCGAGCATCCGGACCTGACCTATGTGCTGGGCTTGCAGGAGGCCGTGGTGGTGGCCATGGCCGACGGCTTCTCGCGGGCCTCGGGGCGGCTCACGGCCGCCAACGTGCATGTGGCACCGGGGCTCGGCAACGCCATGGGCGCGCTCTACAACGCCAAGTTCACGGGCACGCCGCTGATCCTGACCGCCGGCCAGCAGGAGCAGGGGCACGGGCTCACCGAGCCCATGCTCTACGATCCGCTGGTGCCGATCGCGGAGCCGCTCGTGAAATGGGCCGTCGAGGTGACGCGGCTTGAGGACCTGCCGCGCATCGTGCGCCGCGCCGCCAAGGTGGCGACCACGGCGCCGACCGGCCCGGTGTTCATCTCGCTGCCCGGCGATATCCTGAACGACGAGGCGGGCATCGACCTCGGCGCCAGCACGCGGGTCGACACGCGGGCCCGGCCGTCCGACGCGGCACTGGAGGCGCTCTCCGACCGGCTGCTCGCGGCCGAGCGTCCCGTGCTGGTCTGCGGCGACGAGCTGGTGAAGAGCGACGCGCTCGGCGAGGCGGCGGAGCTGGCCGAGACGCTGGGCGCGCCGGCCTATCAGCAGACCGTCCCCTTCGGCGCGCACTTCCCCTCGGAGCACCCCTGCTACATGGGCGGGCTCAGCCGCAACCAGGCGCAGGTGCGCGACGTGCTCTCGGACTACGACCTGCTGGTGGTGCTCGGCGCCGATGTGCTGCGCATGTCGGTCTGGAGCGAGGTGGAGCCTCTGCCGGCGGACATGCCCGTGGTGCAGATCGGCCAGGCCGACTGGGAGATGGGCAAGAACTTCGCCGCCGAGAGCGCCGTGCGCGCCGACGTCAAGACGACCCTGGCCGCGCTGGTCCCGATGCTGCGCGAGCGCGGCGGCGCGGCGCTGGCCGAGCGGGCCGAGGCGGCGGTCGCAGGGCTCGCGGAGCGCAACTGGTCCGCCAAGCGTGCGGCCCTCAAGGAGGGTATCGCCCAGGGCGCCAACGGCGCGACGCCGATCGATCCCGACTGGCTGATGCTGCAGCTCGCCGAGACCGTGCCGGCGCACGGCATCGTCGTGAACGAGGGGCTGACGTCGGCCGGGCGGCTGCCGGACCTGTTGCCCTACCGCGACCGCTACAGCTATCACGGGCTCGCTAGCGGCGGCATCGGCTGGGGCATCGCCGGCGCGGTCGGCGTGCAGCTCGCCCAGCCCGAGCGGCCGGTCTGCGCCGTGATCGGCGACGGCAGCGCCATGTACTCGATCCAGGCGCTCTGGACCGCGGCGCACCTCAAGCTGCCCATGACCTTCGTGATCTGCAACAACAAGAGCTACCGCATCCTGAAGCAGCGCCTGCTCGCCTTCCACCAGAACGACGACTACATCGGCATGGACTTCCAGGACCCGCCGCTCGATTTCGTCTCGATCGCTGAAGGCATGGGCGTGACGGCCGAGCGCATCACCGATCCCGACGCCGTGCGGCCGGCGCTCGAGGCAGCGCTGGCCAATGGCGGGCCGAACCTGCTCGATGTGGTGATCGACGGCTCGGTGGGCGGCTAGCGCTTCATGTCGTCGGTCTCTTGACCCGGCGAGGCCCTAACCGCCGTCCGTGCCGAAGCCCGATTCCTTGGCCCGGATCAGTGCCGTGACCACCGTGTTCACCGGTGCCTCCAGGCCGACCTCCGCGGCGGCGCGGGGGATGGCGCCGTTGATGACGTCGACCTCCGAGGGGCGGCCGGCCAAGTGGTCGAGCAGCATGGAGGGGCGCACGTTCGGGATCTTCTGGCCGAAGGCCCGGACGTAGTCGACCACGTCGTCGAACTCGAGCGCGATGCCCTTGGCGCGGGCGACCGTGTCGGCCTCCCTGGCGCAGGAGGAGGCGATGGACCAGGCGTGCGCATCGGCCTGGACCTCGCCGACGCGCAGGCCCGTCAGGCAGCAGGTGCCGCTGTAGGTGACGTTGCAGATCAGCTTCTCCCAGACCATCTTGTGGATGTCGTCGAAGGTCAGCACCTTGAAGCCGCCGGAGCGCCAGGTCTCGGCGACGGTTTCGAGGCGGTCGGTCAGGCCGCCCCGGTACTCGCCGAGGCGGACGAACTCCATGCCGTTGTGGTGCGCGTGGCCCGGCCCCTTCATGGAGGCGCCGAAGCCGCCGACCACGCCCATCAGGACGCGCTCGGGGCCCAGGATGTCGGCGATCCGGTCGGCGCTGCCGAGGCCGTTCTGGATGGCGAGCACGATGCTGTCGTCCTGCAGGATCGGCTCGGCCGACCGCGCCGCGTCCTCGACGGCCGCCGCCTTGGTGGCGATGATCACCAGCTCGGCGTGCGCGACGTCGCTCGCATCGGCGGTGGCGTTGAGCTTCACAACCCGGTCGCCGCTGGCGCCCTCGACGCGCAGGCCGTTGGCGCGCATGGCCTCGACGTGCTCGGGCCAGGCGTCGACGGCCCAGACGTCGTGCCCGGCGTCGGCGAGCAGGCCGGCATAGACCGAGCCCATGGCCCCGGTTCCGATAATGGCGATGCGCATTGGCGTGCCTCCCTTGGCGTTTTCTTGTTCGGCCAAGGTCATAGCACGTTTGCCGGACTTGGATCCTAGCCAGGATCGGCGAAGTGCTGGCCGAAGCGCTCGCGCAGCGCGCGTTTCATGATCTTGCCCGTTGCGGTGTGCGGCATGTCGTCGACGAAGACCACATCGTCGGGGATCATCCACTTGGCGACCTTGCCCTCGAAGAAGTCCAGCAGGTCCTGGGCTGAGACCGCGGCTGGGTCCGCGGGCAGGATGATCAGCAGCGGCCGCTCGTCCCATTTCGGGTGCTTGGCGGGGATCACGGCGGCCTCGCGCACGGCCGGGTGGCCCACGGCGATGTTCTCCAGCTCGATGGAGCTGATCCACTCGCCGCCGGACTTGATGACGTCCTTGGAGCGGTCGACGATGTGCATGTAGCCGCTCTCGTCGATGGTG
>JAKSBI010000590.1 GCA_022361215.1 Hyphomicrobiales bacterium
CCCGTGTCCGTCGACCAAGAGACATTCGATCAGTTCCTGCAGAGCATCGACCGTTTCGTGCGCGAGCGTATGCAGCCGCGCGAGGAGGAGGTCGAGGCGAGCGATCAGATTCCGGACGATCTGATCGGCGAGATGAAGGAGATGGGCCTCTTTGGCCTGACCATCCCGGAAGAGTATGGCGGCCTCGGCCTCGGCATGACCCAGGAGATCGAGGTCTGCTTCTCGCTCGGACGGACCTCGCCCGCCTTCCGCTCCACCTTCGGCACCAATATCGGCATCGGCAGCCAGGGCATCGTGCTCGACGGCACCGACGAGCAGAAGCAGAGATATCTGCCGGGGCTCGCCCGCGGCGACATCATCGGCTCCTTCTGCCTGACCGAGCCCGACCACGGCTCCGACGCGGGCAGCCTGAAAACGCGCGCCGAGCCCGACGGCAACGGCTACGTGCTGAACGGCACCAAGCGCTACATCACCAATGCCGCCCGCGCCGGGCTCTTCACGGTGATGGCGCGCACCAACCCGGAGGAGAAGGGCGCCCGCGGCGTCTCGGCCTTCCTGGTGGACGCGGACAGCTCCGGCATCCGCCTCGGCAAGCCGGAGAAGAAGATGGGCCAGAAGGGTGCCCATGTCTGCGACGTGATCTTCGAGGACTGCAAGGTGCCGGGCGACGCGCTCCTGGGCGGCATCGAGGGCATGGGCTTCAAGACGGCCATGAAGGTGCTGGACCGCGGCCGGCTCAGCATCGCGGCCGTCTGCGTCGGCGTCGCCGAGCGCCTGATCGCGGAGAGCTTGAGCTACGCCATGGAGCGCAAGCAGTTCGGGCAGGCCATCGGCGAGTTCCAGCTGGTGCAGGCCATGCTGGCGGATTCGGAGACCGAGTGCGCCGCCGCCAAGGCGCTGGTCGTCGACTCCGCGCGCCGGCGCGAGGCGGGCGAGCCGGTCGCCAAGCGCGCCGCCATGTGCAAGTACTACGCCTCCGAGATGGTCGGCCGCGTCGCCGACCGGGCCGTGCAGATCCACGGCGGCGCCGGCTACATCTCCGACTATGCCGTCGAGCGCTTCTACCGCGACGTGCGCCTGTTCCGCCTCTACGAGGGCACCTCGCAGATCCAGCAGCTCATCATCGCCCGCGAGATGATGAAGGAGGTGGCGCATTAGGAGGCGGATGGTGATAGGGGTCTGCCACCTATTGCCCACACCCAAGCCCGTCCGCATGGCACCCCGAGACCGATGCTAGAACCCTCGCCTCGCGACACGGGTCCTCAACGGCTCGTGAGTCGACAACGCGGGAACCGGTCCTGGTCTCGGGCGCCCGCGCAGGCCCGAGCGCAGCGAGGAATAGCCGTGAGCGACAAAAAACAGCAAGGCCCAGCCCCTTGGCGGAGGCCGCCGGGCTGACGCACCAAATCCTGGCGGAACGTCATGGCGAAAAGACACTCGGGCGATGCGCTCCGTTGCCAAAGCCAATGGAGTCCTGCTTTCGCAGGAATGACGGAGTTCTTAGGAACGCGTCGAACTGAGCCGAAGCTTGTCGTGCGCCCGGATCAGGGCAACGCCCCCAGCGATGACGTATAACACCCCTGGACGGCCTGTTTCGTCCCCTCCGCGCGGCGCAGCAGCAGCCGCGACCGCCGGGACGTCTCGATGCGGAAGTCGCGGCAGATCGGGGCGGCGCCATCGACCTCGACGGCGCCGAGCGTGACGGTCTTCTCGTAGAAGTCGAACACCAGCGACACGGATTTGTTGGGCGGGCAGAGACAGACGCGGTAGACGGCGCTGGTGACCGCGTTGTTCGGCACGACCTTAAGGAGCTCAGTGTCCTCGGCGCCCTCCTCGATCTGCCAGGGATAGCAGGCCGAGTTGGCGATGACGCAGGCCGCGCGGGCCGGGCCGGCCGTCGTGGCGAGCGCCAGCAGGGCCGCGGCACCGGCGAAGACGGCTGTCGAGATCGCTGCTCTTGTCATGGCGCCAGCATAAGCCGGTGCGCGGCGCAGACGCCAGCAACAGGCGATCACATCTTCGAAACGGCCCGCGAGCCGAGCGTGACCTCGTGGAACGGGGCATGAACCGTTCCGAAAGCTTTCGATTGTAAAATTCCCGCAATGGTAGCTGTGTGAGTTGGGGGGACGGGTCATGAAACGCTCGCGCCGGATCGCGCTCATCACCATGGGCGTCAGCACGCTCGCGCTGGCGGCGTGCGAGGAGCCCTTGACCGAGGCCATGATTTTCCGCTCGGTCGAGGAGTGCATCGCCAGCGGAGACCAGACCGAGGCCGAATGCAAGAAGGCCTACGCCTACGCCGTCAGCGAGCACGACCTGGCGGCGCCGAGCTACGCCTCCAAGGAGGCCTGCGAGGCCGAGATGGGCTTCGATCGCTGCGAGCCCGGCCTTTACAATGGCGAGGACGAGCGCCCCTATCGGCCCGGTTTCGCGGCCTTCATGTTCGCGCGCACGGGCGCGGTGCACCCGCAGCCGCTCTATCAGTCCGACAAGGACCCGAAGAAGTTCATGACCGCCGACAAGCGCAAGCTGGCGGCCAGGACCGGTCGCGTCAGCGTACCGGAGAAGGTGGCGCAGCGCCCGAAGAACAAGGTCGCGAGCGCCCGGCGCGGCGGCTTCGGCGCCTCGGCGCGCCGCACCTCGCGCAGCAGCGGCGGCTAACGCGGCACCCGATCGGGCAAGCCTGTCACAATTGTCACATGGAGGCAGGCTAACCCACCGAAAACCGTACGGTGGGCCGTGATGTCAGTGGGCGTTTTCCTGGCTGTTTTAGTGGCGGCGCTTCTGCATGCTACTTGGAACGCCTTGGTCAAAGTGAGTGCGGATCGGCTTGTCCTGCTGGCCGTCATGAAGGTGGGAACCACCCTTTTCGCTCTGGCCAGCGTGCCGTTCATCGAGGTGCCCCCGGCTGCGGCCTGGCCGTATATCGCCGCGTCGACCCTGATCCACACAGGTTACTTCCTGTTTCTGGTAACGTCTTATCGGTACGGCGATCTCAGCCATGTCTATCCGATCTCGCGGGGCGCGGCGCCGCTCATGGTTGCCCTGCTGGCAACCGTCTTTCTCGGCGAGGTTCTAAGCGCTCAGGCGACGTTGGCCGTTCTGCTTGTCGCAATGGGCATTATGAGCCTGATGCTGACACAAGGGTCTGACGGGCTGAAGCACCCCAAAGCGATCGGCGCCGCTCTCGCCACGGCCTGTTTCATCGCCGGCTACACGATCGTAGACGGCACGGGCGCCCGCCTGTCCGCCAGCGCGAACAGCTACATCCTCTGGCTCAACGCGGTCAACGGCATCCCCATTATCCTTATCGCTCTGCTTTTCAGGCATGGGCAGATACAGGCTCAGATCGGCAAGGTCTGGAAGGCCGGCGTTCTGTCAGGAATCGTGTCGCTGCTCGCCTACTGGATCGTGCTATGGGCGGCGACCCAGGCGCCTTTGGCCATGGTTGCGGCGGTGCGTGAGGCCAGCATGGTGTTCGCCGTTCTCTTCGGCGTGCTGTTCTTGAAGGAGCGGCTCGATCTGCGCCGGCTGTTTTCCATTTTCGTCACGCTGTCGGGGACGGTCCTGCTGAAAACGAGCCGCTGACGGCAGCGCGTCGTCCGCGGAGCAGCGGCCGATCAGCTGAAGTTGACCCCGCCATTGACCTGGATGGTCTGTCCGGTGGTGTAGGCGCCGTCCGGCTGGCAGAGCATGGTCACCACGTGAGCGATCTCGTCGGGACGGCCGTCGCGGCCGACCGGGATCGCCATGGTCTTGGAGGCGTCGGGCCGCGCGCCCGCGGCGCCGCCCCGCTCGGTGTCGATCAGGCCGGGCGAGACGCAGTTCACCGTAATGCCGTCCGGCGCCAGCTCCAGGGCGAGCGACCGGGTCATGCCGACCATCGCCGCCTTGGCGGCCCCCACATGAGCGCGCCCGGGCGTGCCGCGGTGCAGCGTGATGCCGGTGATGTTGACGATCCGGCCCCACCGGCCCGTCTGCATGTGCGGCACGGCGTAGCGGGCGGCGAGAAAGGCGCAGTCCAGGCTGTTCGCCATCACCTCGTGCCAGTCGGCGAGGCTCATCTCGACGAAGGGCGTGTTGCGCCGGATGGCGGCGTTGTTGACCAGAATGTCGAGCCGGCCGAAGCGGCCGACCGCGGCGTCGATCAGCCCACGGGCGCCGGCCTCGGTCGAGAGATCCGCCAGATGGCCATCGGCGCGGCCGCCCGCCGTCTCGATCAGGCGTTGCGTCTCCGCGACACCGTCGCCGTTCTGCTTGGCGTGCGCCATGACGGCGGCGCCGTCGCGCGCGAGCCTGAGCGCGATGGCCCGGCCGATGTTCCCGGCGGACCCGGTGACGATGGCGACGCGGTCGGCGAGCGAGGACATGGGCTACTCCGCCGCGGATTTGGAGCAGACGTCGGCAAGGTCGTCGGCGAAGCGGTCGACGGCCGCCTCGGTGGTGTCCCAGGCGCACATCAGCCGGCAGCCGCCGGCGGCGATGAAGGTGTAGAACGTCCAGCCGAGCTTATGCATGGCGTCGACGGCCGGCCGCGGCAGGCGCGCGAAGACGGCGTTGGCCTGCGGCGGGAACAGCACCTCGACGCCGGGGATGGCGGCGATCCGCTGGCGCAGCCGCAGCGCCATGGCGTTGGCGTGCCGCGCGTTCTTCAGCCAGACGTCGTCGTCCAGCAGGCCGAGCCAGGGCGCCGAGATGAAGCGCATCTTGGAGCAGAGCTGCCCGGCCTGCTTCACCCGGTAGGCGAAGTCCTCGGCCAGCTCCTTTTTGAAGAACACCACCGCCTCGCCCACCGGCAGCCCGTTCTTGGTGCCGCCGAAGCAGAGCACGTCGATCCCTGCGCGCCAGGTGATCTCGGAGGGGTGCACGTCCAGCGCCGCCACGGCGTTGGCGAAGCGGGCGCCGTCCATGTGCACGCGCAAGTCGTGGCGCTTGGCGATGGCGGCGATGGCGCGCAGCTCCTCCACCGAATAGACCGTGCCGACCTCCGTCGACTGGGTCAGCGACACCACCTTCGGCTTCGGGTAGTGGATGTCCGTGCGCGCGGTCACCCGGGCCGCGATGGCGTCGGGCGTCAGCTTGCCGTCCGCGCCGTCGGCCAGGAGCAGCTTCGAGCCGTTGGAGAAGAACTCCGGCCCGCCGCACTCGTCGGTCTCGATATGCGACAGCGTGTGGCAGATCACCGAGTGGTAGGACTGGCAGAGCGAGGCCAGGGCCAGCGAGTTCGCCGCCGTGCCGTTGAACACGAAGAACACCTCGCAATCGGTCTCGAACAGGTCGCGCATGCGGTCGCAGACATGCTGGGTCCAGCCGTCGTCGCCATAGCCCGGCTCGTGGCCGGTGCCGTTGGCGCGCTCGAAGGCGCGCATCACCTCCGGGCAGATGCCGGCGCAATTGTCGGACGCGAACTGCTCGCGCGGCGCGCTGGCGGCGTCGGGCGCGGTCGGGGTTTGAACGGACATGGTCTGCTCCCATGCGGGCGGCGGCCCGAAAAACGAAACCCGGCCGGGCGGGGCCGCCTGCCGGGTGTGCGTCGCGGCCTTTTAGCGAGTTCTTTTGCGTGGCTGCAAGCCGGCCGGCTCAAATCACCACGGAACTCGATTTCGTTATCGCGGCGGCGCCGGGGCGTCAAGCGCCTGTCGCGGCCCCGGCGACGAGGCGGCTGCGACGGCGCATCGAGCGGGACCGAGACGTCCCCTGGACAACAGCCTGGAGATCGCCGCCCGGGTGGAGGCGCAGGACGTGCGCGCGACCCTGATCAAGGACGGCGAACATCAGCTCGTGCGCCCGTCCGACATGGGCCTGATGCTGCGCGAGCTGGACGACTTCACGCTCACCAGTTGATCAGGGCGATCCCCGCCAGGATGACACAGGCGGCGACGACCCGGCGAGGCCCGAAGCTCTCCTTGAACACGATGGCGCCGATCAGCGCCGCCATCACGATGCTGGTCTCGCGCACCGCCGCCACGGGGCCGATCGGGTTGAAGCTCATGACCCAGAGCACGATGCCGAAATTGGCGATGCTGAGGAGC
>JAKSBI010000461.1 GCA_022361215.1 Hyphomicrobiales bacterium
ATCGAGGTCTTGTGGGCGCCGACGCCTTCGGCGCCCGCGATGCGTTTCTCGATGGTGTGCCGGAAGGTGACGCCGAGCGTCTCGGCGATCGCCTGCGCCTCGCGCATCATCTCCGCCGCCAGCTCGCGGGTCTCCGGGAACCGGCAGATGTCGACGAGGGTGGCGTGGGTCAGCGCGCTGATCGGGTTGAAGGAGAGGTTGCCCCAGGCCTTCAGCCAGATCTCGGAGCGGATGTCGTCGAGGATGCGCGAGCGGAAGCCGGCTCCGACAAGCAAGTCGTAGAGCGTCTGGATACGCTCGGTTGTGCTGCCGTCGAGCTCGCCGATCGGGTAGCGGTCGCCTTCGACGTGATGGATCACGCCCGGCTCCGTCACCGCGGCGGCCGGATAGACGACGCAGCCGACGATGCGGTCGGCGTCGATGTGCTTGGTGAGCACGCCGCTCGGATCGAGGCTGACCAGGCGCTGGCCCTCATGCGGGCCGGAGAGCTTGTGGAAGTACCACCACGGGATGCCGTTCTGCACGGTCAGGATCATGGTGCCGTCGTCCGTCAGGTGCGCGATGTCGCGCGCCACCTGATCGAGGAAATGCGCCTTCACGCCCAGGATCACCAGATCCTGCGGCCCGGCGTCGGTCGTCGCACCCACGGCCTTGAGCTCAGCCAGGTGCTCCGTGCCGTCCTCCCAGATCAGCTTCAGGCCGTTCTGCTGAATGGCCGTGAGATGCGCGCCCTGGTCGATCACCGTCACGTCGTTGCCGGCGAGCGCCAGCTTTGCCGCCATCAATCCGCCGATCGCGCCGGCGCCGACCACACAGATCCTCATCGCATCCTCCTTGGTTTCCTCCGCGGCCTCTTGTTTGGGCCAATGGTATCAGGTCCGCGCGCGCGGGGCAGCCGAATGCCCTATTGCACGAAGGTGTTGCTCAGGGTCCCGATGCCCTCGATGGTCACCTCCACCGTGTTCTCCGGCTCCTTCATGGAGCCGACGCCCACCGAGGTGCCGCAGGCGATGATGTCGCCGGGCAGCAGCGTCATGTCCCGAGACACCAGGCTGACGAGCCGGTGCGGCGGGAAGATCATGTCGGAGACCGGGTAGTTCTGTCGCTCCGCGCCGTTCAGCACCGTCTTGATGGACAGCGTCATGGGGTCGATGTCGGTGGCGATAACGGGTCCGAACACACCGAACGTGTCGTAGCTCTTGGCGCGCACCCACTGGGCGAAGGTGGCGTCCTTGTTGATGATCTCCGCCGCCGTGACGTCGTTGATGCAGGTGTAGCCGAAGATGTGTGCCGCCGCCTCGGCCTCCGAGACGGCCGTGCAGCGCTTGCCGATGACGATGCCGATCTCGCCTTCATAGACCACCTTGCCGTCATAGGAGGCCGGCCGGCGGATGGTTTGCCCATGGGCCAGAAAGGCGCTCGGGGCCTTCAGCAGATAGAGCGGCTCGGGCGGGATCGCGGCCTGCAGCTTTTCCGCAAGCGCGTGGAAGTTGTTCCAGAGGCAGAGCATCTTGCTCGGATCGCAGGGCGTCAGCACCCGGACGTCGGAAAGCGGCACCGTCGTGCCGGTGGGCGTGGCGCCTGCGAACATGTCGCCGGCGCAGACCGAGATGGTGTCGTCCTCGAGCGTGCCGAAGCGGCGCTCGCCCTCATGCTCGAACCGAAGCCAATGCGCCATGGCGTCCTCCCCTGCGTCTGGCCACCTCGACGAGAGTGTCGAGCGGCGCGGGCGGCAGGGGAAGTGAAAACGCGGAGAAACTGAGTTTCCCGTTTGGCGCCGACAGGCTCCAGGCTCTCGTGACCCGGCGAGCGCGCACCGATCAGGGGCAGTTGGACGTCAGATCGACCTCCAGGCTGCGGCGCGGCCTCAGATAGAACGTCTCGCCCATGGTGATGCCGCCGGTCAGATACTGCCCGACAGGCGGATCGTAGACGTAGCTGACCTCGGCCACGATGACGCTGGAGAAGGGCTGCGTCAGTCCCGCCGGCAGGGTATAGGACGAGTCGTCGGGATGGGCCGTGCCGTTGCGCGCGCAGCTCCAGGCCACGGTGGTCTTGTTGTCCTCGTCCGCCACGACGCTGGTGACGACGATGGACAGCGGGCTCGTGGCGTAGGGGGTCAGGATCGCGGTCGCGGCCTCGAACACGTCGGTCACCGCGGAGCTGTCCATCGTCTCGACCTGTGCCACCAGGTCGGCGGTGGCGCTGGCCACCGACGTGACCCGGCGGTCGATCGTCAGGGCGTGGCCGAACTCGACGGCGCCCAGATACAACGAGATCATGATCGGAACGATCAGGGCGAACTCGACGGCACTGAGGCCGCGTTCGTCGCCCGCGGTGCCCCTCAGGCGCGCGAGAAGGCTCCGTTTTAGAGACGGTCCTCTATGCAAGGAAGACATGGCTTAACCCCCGGCTGAGTGCCCTAGAACGGCTCGTTGCGGAAGGCGGCGGTCGCCGTCATGAGACGGTTGCCGTTGCCCATATTGCCAAGCCCGGTACCCGGAATCTTGGCGACGATGTCCCACTCGTAGAATGCTCTGACCACGACGATCTGCCCACCGACGCCCGGGTCGTAGGTGAAGTTGTTCTGCAGCTCTCCTGCGCCGTTGAGCGCCGGCGGCAGGTTCACGCCGCCGAACGTGTCGAACTTGCGCACGTCGAGCTTCAGCCCGTTCTCGCAGTCGAAGAGGGCGTGCACGTTGTCGCAGATCTCCTCCTTGAAGCGGGACTCGCTGAAGCCCTGCTGCTGGGCCTGGCCGGTCTTGATCATGCGGCTGGCCTGCTCGACGGCGTTCTCGAGCGTGAAGCCGCCGAAGAAGACGAGCCCGATCTCGATCAGGGCGAAAAGCAACGCGAAGAACGGCGTGGCGATGATCGCGAACTCCACGGCCGCGGTGCCGGAGCGATCTTTGCCGAAAAGACGTAGGGTCAGTCGTTTTGCACGAGGCTTCTTGCGAGCGGGCGAAACAGATGGCGCGCGCATGACACAAAACTCCCTGGCAGCAAAAACAGTCGTTCATTGTTGTCGCCGATTAAACGTCTTCCGTATTTATTTTTCGTTGATATTTGCCAATTTCTCACAGAAGGTTAAAAAAGAGTTGATGAAGGTTTCGGGAAATTTCATTCAAAACTTATCGATTTATTGCAGTGGATATTAGTATTTGTCTGGGACGATCAGGCCGATTTCTTAAGATTGCAATGAGGGGGAAGGCGTTTGCGGGGCCTGCCGGGTCTTGACGACGCCATGATCGATCCAGGCCCGCAGTGAAACACAGAGTAGGTGACAGATATGTTCAGGCGCTTGGTCCATCGGCTGCACGCGTTCGGCTCCGATCGTCGCGGCAATGTCCTGCTTCTCTTCGGGCTCACCATCATTCCCACCATGCTGGCGATCGGTGCGGCCGTCGATTACTCGCGTGCCCTCAACGTGAAGCAGCGGCTCGGCGCCGCGCTCGACGCGGCGGCCCTGGCCGTCGGCGGGGCGACCGGCCTCACCGAGCAGCAGCTCAAGGATAAGGCCCAGGCCTATTTCGAAGCCAACTATCCGGAGGCGGAGCTCGGCACCCCCGGCGAGCTTTCCGTGAGCGTCAACGACTTCAAGGTGACCATGTCGGCAACCGCCAATGTGGGAACGACGCTGATGCACCTGGCCGGCATGTCCGACATGGCGGTGGGTGCCAATGTCGAAGTGACCAAGAAGACGCGCAAGATCGAGGTCGTCATGGTGCTCGACAATACCGGCTCCATGAAGAATGGCGGCAAGATCGGTGCGCTGAAGACGGCCGCCACGCAGCTCGTCGATACTCTGTTCGACGGGGAGATGGTGTCCAGCGACCTCATGATGGGGCTGGTGCCCTTCGCGGCGGCGGTGAACATCGGCTCCGAGCACCTGAACTCCGGCTGGATCGACACCCAGGCCGAGTCCTCGATTGCGGCCGAGGACTTCTCGCCGGGCACGAATGTGCTGACGCTCTACAATGAGATTTCCAATCGCTCCTGGAACGGCTGCGTCCGGGCGCGGCGCGCGCCGTTCGACACCCTGGACACGGCGCCCGCCGTCGCCAGTCCCGACACGCTCTGGGTGCCCTATTTCGCCCCCGACGAGCCCGATGTGTACGGGAACTATGCCAATCGCTATGCCTCGGACGGGGACTACGAGGGCGCGCATTACGACTATGACGCCCGGCAGCGATACACGGGCAAGTATGAGGACCTTAGTGTCAATCACATCAACCGCGGCCCGAACTACAACTGCCGGATGCCAGCCGTGACCCCGATGATCAACAAGAAGTCCGACCTCATCTCTGCGATCGACGACATGGTGGCGACCGGATCCACGGTGATTCCGGCCGGTCTCGCCTGGGGGTGGCGGCTGATCTCGCCCACTGAGCCCTTTACCGAGGGCGGATCCTCTTCCGACGAGGGCATCGTCAAGGCGATCGTTCTTCTGACGGACGGCAAGAATAGCGTCGCCGGCGGGCTCAAAAACAATCACAACAATTCGCGCTATTCCGCCTACGGCTATGCCCGGTCGGGCCATCTGGGCATGACCAACGGCAATAACGCCACGAGTACGCTGAATGCCAAGACGACCACGCTCTGCAATAACATCAAGGCACAGAACATCCGGCTCTACACCATCACGTTCAAGCTCAATGATGGGGGGACCAAGAACCTGATGCGCAACTGCGCCTCGAAGAGCAGCATGTACTACGACGCGGCTTCCAACACGAACCTTCAGACTGTGTTCGAGGATATCGCCAAGGGGCTGAGCGAGCTCCGGATCAGCAAATAGCGGCTCATCCGGCCGGCCGAGCCGGCACGAAACGACAAAGGGCGGGGGCAGCTTTCGGCTGCCCCCGCCCTTGGCAATCGTGCAATGGGAAACCTACTGGTTGGCGGCCTGGGTTCCGTCCAGCGCGCTCTGCGCGACGCCGAACTTGCTCGAGATGGTTTTGGTCACGTTCTGATTGTAGTCGGGATCGTCGCCCGGCATCAGCGTGGCGTTGCAATGAGGCGCGCAATGCAGGGACTGGCGAATCGGCCCGCGCTGCAGAACCACGACCCGCTTGCTATCCTGCTCCACGTTGATGCGGCGGTTGATGATCTCGTTGCCGGCACCGTCCAGGACGATCATGTTGGTGAAGCCGAAGGACTTGCCCGTGACCACCAGCAAACGGCCGCTCTGCACGGCGACGTCCGCGATCGACGGATTTCCGATGATGATCTCGGCGCCGGGCCGCTCGAGCCGAATGAGTTTGGCCTCGTCGATGGTCACCCGGATGTCGCCGGCGAGGGCCGCGTGCGGGGCAAGCCATGAGGTCAGGCAAATGACGGCGAGGAGGGGCAGCGCGGCGATCCGCGAAAAGACTCTCGGTTGGCGACCCATGGTTCTCGATCCTGTGCAGTGAGCTGTTGGCGTATTGAAGCGCCAATTGGTGAATGAATTGCAAATGGCCGCGCCGCAACGGGACGCGGGCCGGAGAGTGCATCGGGCGCCGCCCGATATCGGCAAATGCCTGCGCCGTCTCTGCAGAAAACCCGCGGATCCGGCCGACCGAGGCCCCGAAAATCTGCGGAAATGGCCGAAAGCGGGGTTTATTAATTCTGCATTATCCCTATCCCTCTTTGTTTAACTTTCAAATAAGGAAATCTTCATGCGCAATTAAGGATGATGTCTCAATGTATGGATGATGTATAGATGAATTTTTTGCGCGAATTAACTTGATCGTAACGGGTCGGCGGTATGGTGCGCACAGTTCAATGATGCCGGAAGGGACGCCGGCACTCGAACTGGTGCTCTACAGAACCTATATAGGGAGAGTCGCAATGAGTAAGCTGCTTGTGCGTTTCGCCAAGGACGAGTCCGGCGCCACGGCCATCGAGTATGGCCTGATCGCCGCCGGCATCTCCGTCGCGATCGTCGTGATCGTCCAGACCGTGGGTACGGACTTGGTCAATACGTTCACGAAGGTCTCGACCGAACTGCAGAAGTTCAAGTAAGTCCGCGGCCGGCACGGGGCGAGCCCGTCGCGTGCCGGATCCAAGACAGACATGGAGCCGCCCGCCCTTCCGGCGGGCGGTTTCGTTTGCGCTGTGGCCGGCGTTTTTACCTGGACTTTACGTCTGTCCGGCACATTTTCCGCATCTTCAAACGCCAATCCGGTGAGGGAGGCGGATGATTCTCGAGCTTGCGCTGTTGTTCGTGTTTCCGGCCGCGATGGCCATGGCTGCCGCCATGGACCTCCTCACCATGACGATCCCCAACCGCATCTCGCTGGCGCTGGTCGCCGGCTTTCTCGTGTTGGCGCCGCTGACCGGGCTCGGGCTCACCGAGATGGCGGTCCATCTCGGCATCGGTCTGGCCATGCTCGTGGTCGGGCTGTTGCTGTTCATCCCAGGATGGATCGGTGGGGGCGACGCCAAGCTCTTCGCCGCCGTTTCGCTCTGGGTCGGGCTGGACCAGCTTCTGGCCTATGCGGTTTACGCTTCCCTGCTGGGCGGTGCGCTTACTCTCGGCTTCCTTGCGCTGAGAATGGTCCCGGTGCCGTTCGGCCTGACCAGGTACGACTGGCTGGCGCGGCTGCATGATTCGAGCAATGGCATCCCCTATGGCATCGCCCTCGCCCTCGCCGGGCTGCTCGTCTATCCGCAAACCGTCTGGATGAGCGGCCTCGGCAACTGACCGCCGTCCAACGAGCCATACCGCATGCCGGGTCCTGCAGACCCGGCCGTGTTCTTGTCTGCGATGGATCCATCCGTTTTAGGCCGGCGCGGCCGTCCTGCGCCGCCACTCGGCCTCGCGATCCATTTTGGGGCGGCCATTAACCTCCCGTTGACCAATCTGCCCCCACACTGCGCGCAATTCGAGACGAGTCAAAGGCGATAGGACCTCAACAGCCATGATGCAACGTGCCCGCATTATCGTCCTGGCGATTGCCTTCGCCGCCGCCGGCGGCGCCGCGCTGATCGCGAAGCGGATGATGTCGGCGCCGCAACCCGTGCAGGTCGTCGAGGCGGCCATCGACACGGTGGAAGTTCTGATTGCGGCGAAGCAGATCCGTCTGGGGGACTCCGTGCGCTCCAGCGACGTAACCTGGCAGGTCTGGCCGAAGGCCGCCGCGACCGTGGGCTACATCACCAAGGCCCAGAATCCACGTGCGCTCTCCAGGCTTTCCGGCGCCATCGCCCGGGCACCGTTCCTGAAGGGCGAGCCCATTAAGGAGCAGAAGCTCATCAAGGCGAGCGACGGCGGCGTGCTGGCCGCGATCCTGCCGTCGGGCATGCGGGCCATATCGACGCCGATCCGCGAGGAGACGTCCGCCGGCGGCTTCATCCTGCCGAACGACCGGGTGGATGTCATCGTCTCGCGCCGGCTCAGGAGCGCGCGGGGCGAGGAGCACATCAGCGAGACGTTGTTGCGCAACGTTCGCGTGCTGGCCATCGGGCAGAACATCGAGACGAAGGATGGCAAGAAGGTCGCCAACGGCAAGACCGCGACCCTGGAGCTCACCATCCGGCAGGCCGAGACCCTCGCGCTCGCGCAGTCCATGGGCGAGATCTCCCTGGCGCTGCGCAGTCTCGCCGACGCCAACCCGGCCGGTGGCAGCGGGCCGCGCACAGATGAGGATGCCCTCGGCGACGGTCGGGGCGGAAGCGTCAGGATGCTCAAGTACGGCGTTTCCTCCCGAGCATATGGCGTGAATTGAAGGATGGATGTCGGGCCGCGTGACGTATTTGGGAAGGTTATGACCATGTGGAAGACCTGTAGGAAAGCCTGGGCTTTCTCCGCCGTCGTCGCGGCGATGCTGACGTGGGGCCTGGCGGCAGTGCCCACCGGGCCCGGCGCCATGGCGCAGTCGGCGCACCAGTCCATCTTCCGCATGCCCGAGGGCGTGCGGCATCCCGTGACGCGGAAGGTCACCATCGGCCTGAGCAAGTCGATGGTCGTGGAGCTTCCCCGGGACGTGCGCGACGTGATGGTCTCGAACCCGAAGAAGCTGGACGCCGTTGTGCAGGGCGCCAAGCGCGTCTACCTGATCGCCAACGAGGTCGGGCAGGCCAACGCCTTCTTCTTCGACAAGAACGGCGAGCAGATCCTCACGCTCGAAGTGAAGATCGAGCGCGATCTGGCGGCCATATCGGAGATGCTGCACCGACTTGTGCCCGGCTCGCGCATCAAGCTGGAAGCGGTCAACGACAACGTGGTCATCTCCGGCTCGGTGGTGAACGCCGCCGATGCCTCCCGTGCCACCGACCTGGTCAGCCGGCTGGTCGAGGAACGCGAGAAGGTCCTGAACCTGCTGAGCGTCGAATCCAAGGAGCAGGTGCTGCTGAAGGTCACGGTGGCCGAGATGCAGCGCAACGTGGTCAAGCAGCTCGGCGTCGACCTGGGGCAGACCGCTCTGAACTTCGTCACCTCGGGCAACTACACCCTCTTCAACCTGACCGACCTCGCCTTCCCCTTCAATGACAAGGACGTGGTCTCGAGCGCCAGCGCGGGTGTGCAGTGGCTGTCGAGAGATGCCGACGGCAACATCAACGGCCAGGCCCAGGCCATCCTCCGCGCGCTCGAGCAGAACGGCCTCATCCGCACGCTGGCCGAGCCGAACCTGACGGCGATCTCCGGCGAGACCGCCAGCTTCCTGGCCGGCGGCGAGTTCCCGATCCCGGTCGCCCAGGACGACAACACCATCTCGGTGGAGTTCAAGCCCTTCGGCGTGGGGCTCTCCTTCACGCCCATGGTGATGTCCGAGGGCCGCATCAGCATGAAGATCTCGTCCGAGGTCAGCGAGCTGACCAACGAATCGGCGGTCACGCTGAGCACCTTGACGATCCCCGGCCTCAAGGTCCGCCGCGCGGAGACCACGGTCGAGCTGCCGAGCGGCGGCTCGCTCGCCATCGCCGGCCTGATCTCGAATGATACCAAGCAGGCCGTGACCGGCTATCCCGGCCTGAAGAACATCCCGGTCCTGGGCGCGCTGTTCCGCAGCCGCGACTTCAACAGCTCGGAGACCGAGCTGGTGGTGATCGTCACGCCCTATGTGGTCAATCCGGTGGCCCGCTCGAAGCTGGTGCGGCCGGACCAGGGCTTCGTGCCGGCCTCGGATCTGGGTGGCAGTCTGCTGGGACGGCTGAACCGCGTTTATGGAAGGCGGCCCGAGCGCATGCCCGTCGGCTCCTACAAGGGCGACGTCGGCTACATCATCGATTAGTGCGAGATCGGAGGACAAGAGCATGAGACCTGCGGCAGTAAAGTCGTCGAGCACGCCGCGCAGGACGGCCTCCCGGGCCATGGGCCTGGCCGGGACGATCGTCCTGGTCATGGCGGTCGCGGGCTGCAACGGACACCGCAAGGGTCCGCAGAGCTTTCTGCTCACCGATCCGGAGGAACGCCATCCGATCCAGGTGAGCCGCAAGCCGGTCGAGTTCGACGTTTCCGTGCCCCGCGGAGCCTACGGGCTGACGCGCAGCCAGAGGAACGAGGTCCGCGCCTTCGCCCGGCGCTACAAGAGCGACGGCGAGGGCCCGCTGGTCATTCGCGCGCCGAGCGGCAGCCCGAACGAGGTGGCGTCCATGCGTGCCATCGAGGACATGCGCCGCGTCCTGAGCAGCGAGAAGGTTCCGGCCAAAGCCATCGAGTTCGAGCCCTATCTCGGCGACGGGGCGCCCGATGCGCCGGTGCGGCTGTCTTATCTGCGCTATGTGGCCGAGGGTCCCATCTGCGGCGATTTCTCGACCAATCTCGCGCGCAACCCGCGCAATCGGGAGCATCCCAATTTCGGCTGTACCGCGCAGCACAACCTGGCGGCCATGGTGGCCAATCCGCGCGACTTGGTGCGGCCGCGCGGCATGACGCCCCGCTCGAGCGAGCGCCGGGACGTGGCCTGGGACAAATACGTCAAGGGTGAGAGCACCGTCTCCGAGAAATCCGAGGATGAGGCCGCCAATGTTTCAGAGGTCGGTGGAGGAGGGGGCTGATGAACGATCTAGCGCATTCACAGGCCGCGCCTGAGCTGCAGGCGCCGGAGCAGGCTCCGGCGCCCCAGCCAGCGCCGGCTCCGGCCCCGGCGGCTGAGCCGGTCGCGGCGGACGCCCGCGCGCGTCCGATCCCGCGGATCAACATTCAGGCGTTCTGCGAGGATCAGAAGACCGCGGCGGTTCTGCAGCAGGTCAGCGAGGACCGCCGGCTCTCCAAGGCGCATGTGACCGTGCAGATGGGCGGCATCGAGGCCGGCACCGCGTTCTACCGCAACGCCCCGACGCCCAATCTCATCATGGTCGAATCCCTGCACGACCGGGACGGCATGCTCGCGGATCTCGAGCGTCTGGCCGCGGTTTGCGATTCCGGCACCAAGGTGCTGGTCGTCGGCCACGTCAACGACGTGCTGCTCTACCGCCAGCTCATGCAGCGCGGCGTGAGCGAATATCTGGTGATGCCGCTGACCGCGTCCGACGTGATGATGAGCCTGTCGGCGATCTACAGCGATCCGGATGCCGAGCCCGTCGGCCAGGTGGTGGCTTTCGTCGGCGCCAAGGGCGGCGTCGGCTCGAGCACCGTCTGCCACAACACGGCGTGGGCGATCTCGGAGACCATCGAGACGGATGTGGTCATCGCCGATCTCGATCTGGCCTTCGGCACGGCCGGGCTCGATTTCAATCAGGATCCCGTGCAGGGGATCGCCGACGCGCTGATCTCTCCGGACCGGCTCGACGAGGTGCTGCTGGACCGGCTGCTGTCGCGCTGCTCCGATCATCTCAGCCTGTTCGCCGCGCCGGGAACGCTGGAGCAGACCTACGATCTCGATCCGGGCGCCTGCGATACGGTCATCGACGTTGTGCGCAGCAACGTGCCCTACATGGCCGTCGACGTTCCCCATGTCTGGACCAACTGGGCTCGACAGGTGCTGATGCATGCCGATCATATCGTGCTCACGGCCGCACCCGATCTGGCCAACCTCCGGAACGCGAAGAACCTCATCGACAAGATCAAGTCGACCCGCTCGAACGACGCGCCGCCGCTGCTCGTGCTGAACCAGGTCGGCCTGCCCAAGCGGCCTGAGATCTCTGTCCGGGAGTTCGCCGGAGCGCTGGAGTGCGAGCCGAAGGCCGTCATCGACTTCGATGCCCAGCTGTTCGGGACCGCCGCCAACAACGGCCAGATGATCGAGGAGGTCTCGAACAAGGCCAAGGCCGCCGAGCAGTTCCGGGACTTGGCCTATCTGTTGTCCGAACGCACCGAGCCGAAGGCCCAGCGCACGTCGCTGCTGGCACCGATCTTGAGCCGTCTCAATCTCAGAAAGGCGGGAGCCTAGGTCATGTTTGGAAAGCGCGGCGCCTCGACAAGCCAGCCGGGCGTGCCTCCGGCACAACCCGCAGCGCCACCGGAGCCTGCGGCACCGGCACCGGCACCGGCGCCGCAGCCGGCGCAGCCCGCTACGCCGCAACCCGCCGCCGCGGCGCCTCAGCCGGCAGCCGCCCCTCAGCCCGCGCCGGCGCCACAGCCGGAAGCGCCGGCGCCTCAACCGGCGGCGGCCACCCCTCAGCCCGCGCCCGCACCGGCCGCCCAGCCGGCGCCCGTGGACCGTGGCCGCTCCGAGGAGTATTACGACGTCAAGACCACGGTCTTCAACGCGCTCATCGACACCATCGATCTGACGCAGCTTGCGCGTCTCGACGCCGATGCCGCGCGCGAGGAGATCCGCGACATCGTCAGCGAGATCGTGGCGATCAAGAACGTGGTCATGAGCATCTCCGAGCAGGAGGAGCTGCTCGAGGACATCTGCAACGACGTGCTCGGCTACGGGCCGCTGGAGCCGCTGCTGGCCCGCGACGACATCGCCGACATCATGGTCAACGGCGCCGTCGCCACCTACATTGAGGTGGAGGGCAAGGTGGAGCCGGCTTCGATCCGCTTCGCGGACAACAGCCAGCTCATGAACATCTGCCAGCGCATCGTCAGCCAGGTCGGCCGCCGGGTCGACGAATCGAGCCCGATCTGCGACGCGCGCCTTCCCGACGGCAGTCGCGTCAACGTCATCGCGCCGCCGCTGGCGCTCGACGGGCCGACGCTCACCATTCGTAAGTTCAAGAAGGACCGTCTGACCCTCGACCAGCTCGTGAACTACGGCTCGATCTCGTCCGATGGCAGAACGATCCTGGACATCGTCGGCAAGGTGCGCTGCAACGTCATCATCTCCGGCGGCACGGGCTCCGGAAAGACCACGCTCTTGAACTGTCTCACCGGCTACATCGAGCACGACGAGCGTGTCATCACCTGCGAGGACTCCGCCGAGCTGCAGCTGCAACAGCCTCATGTGGTTCGGCTGGAGACGCGGCCGCCGAACCTGGAAGGGGAGGGCGAGATCACCATGCGCGATCTCGTCAAGAACTGCCTGCGTATGCGTCCCGACCGCATCATCGTCGGCGAGGTGCGCGGACCCGAGGCCTTCGACCTGCTGCAGGCCATGAACACGGGCCATGACGGCTCCATGGGCACGCTGCACTCCAACAGCCCGCGCGAGTGCATCAGCCGTCTGGAGAGCATGATCCTGATGGGCGGCTTCAATCTGCCGCCCCGCACGATCCGCGAGATGATCGTGGCCTCGGTGGACGTCATCGTGCAGGCCTCGCGTCTGCGCGACGGCTCGCGCAAGGTGACCCATGTCACCGAGGTGCTCGGCATCGAGGGCGACGTGGTCACGCTGCAGGACATCTACATCTACGAGATGCAGGGCGAGGACGCCAACGGCCGGCTCCTCGGGCGGCACCGCTCCACGGGCATCGCCCGGCCGCGCTTCTGGGAGCGCGCCGAATACTTCAACGAGGAGACGCGCCTGGCCGAGGCGCTCGCGGCGGCGGAGGTGCAGGACCAATCCGGCAATCCCCTGGGAGAGAGATTTGGTTGATCAGCAACTGCTGCAGCTGGCTGTGGTCTTCCTGGCGGCGCTCGCCGTCGGCGGCATCGTCTATGTCCTGGTTTTTCCCTACATCTCCGGGGAGAAGAAGGCCGAGAAGCGCCGCAGCTCGGTAGCGACGAGGCAGAGCGCGAGCCGTGCGCGCGCGGCCAACGACGTCCTGAGCACGCGCAAGAAAGAGGTTCAGGAGACGATCAAGGAGCTGGAGGCCAAGCAGAAGTCCAAGAAGAAGGCGACACTGCAGGTCCGTCTGACCCGGGCCGGGCTGAACGTCCCGGTCCGGTCGTATTGGCTCGCAAGCCTGATGCTCGGCGCCGGCGTCGGTCTGGTCGTCTTCGTCACCGGCTCGCCGGCGGTGGTTTCGGTTGCCGCCGGCTTCGCCGCCGCCATGGGCATCCCCCGTTGGCTGCTGGCCTATATGACCAAGCGGCGACAGAAGAAGTTCCTCATCGAGTTCGCGAACGCCATCGACATCATCGTGCGCGGCGTCAAGTCCGGCCTGCCGCTCAACGACTGCCTGCAGATCATCGCGGCCGAGACGCCGGAGCCCGTCAAGTCGGAGTTCGAGGACCTGGTGGAGCAGCAGCGCGTCGGCGTGCCGTTGTCCAAGGCCTTCGACCGCATGTACGAGCGCGTGCCGCTGCAGGAGGTCAATTTCTTCTCCATCGTCATCGCCATTCAGCAGAAGGTCGGCGGCAACCTCGCCGAGGCGCTCGGGAACCTCTCCCAGGTGCTGCGCGAGCGCCAGAAGCTGCATGGCAAGGTCCAGGCCTTCAGTGCCGAGGCCAAGTCCTCGGCTGCCATTATCGGCGCTCTCCCGCCGCTCGTCATGCTGGTCATCTACATTACGACGCCGGACTATATCGAGCTGCTTTGGACGGAGCAGCTCGGCCAGGTCATGCTCGCCGGCAGTGCCATCTGGATGCTGATGGGCGTGCTGGTGATGCGCAAGATGATCAATTTCGACTATTAGGGACTGTGGACATTCACGTTGCGGATGCTGGTTTTGCGAGATTGGCTCAGCTTTAGGAACGAGGGCGCCGGACATGCCTTGCATATTCAAGCCCGAGTGACGCGGAGATGAGCCAATCTCGCGAAATCCCGAAGGG
>JAKSBI010000166.1 GCA_022361215.1 Hyphomicrobiales bacterium
CAGCCCCCAGGAGGCGTCCTGAGCGGCCTCGAAGATCTCGCCGAAACCCTGCCAGGGCTGGGCCGGCAGGTTCTTCCAGCGCGCCACCACATAGATGCCGGCCATCAGCATCAGGCCGGCCATGATGCCGGGGATGACGCCTGCCATGAACATGCGTCCGACCGAGACGTCGGTGGCCGCGGCGTAGACGACCATGACGATGGAGGGCGGAATCAGGATTCCGAGCGTGCCGGCGTTGCAGATCACGCCTGCGGCGAACTCCTTGGAGTAGCCCACCTGGCGCATGCCGGCGATGACGATGGTGCCGATGGCCACCACGGTGGCCGGCGAGGAGCCGGACAACGCCGCGAACAGCATGCAGGAGAAGACCCCCGCCATGGCCAGCCCACCGCGGAACTGCCCGACCGTGGCGATGGCGAAGCGGATAATCCGTCGCGCCACGCCGCCCGTCGACATGAAGCTCGACGACAGGATGAAGAACGGGATCGCCAACAGCAAAAAGTGCTCGTTGGCCTCGAACAGCTTGAGCGCGATCGAGGTCATGGAGTCGCGCGAGAACAGCACAACATAGATGATGCTCGAGAGACCGAGCGAGACCGCCACGGGAACGCCGATGGCCAGGAAGCCCAGGACGAGAACGAGGAGAAGAATCGATTCCATGACCGCCCCCTAGTCCTTGAGCTCGTCTTTGTGCTCGGCGACGAGGTCTTCCGCCTCGTGGCCGGCGATGATCGCGTCGCGCTCGCCCTTCACGATCTGCCAGACCGCCTGGGCGCAGCGAAATGCGAAGAGCAAGAGCCCCAACGGCAGGATGAAGTAGGCGATCCAGCGCTGCAGCGGCAGGTCCTCCATCTCGATGCCGATCTTGTGCATCTTGCGGATGTATTCGAGCGCCCCGCCCCGGGCGTTGACGTCGTCGCCAAAGAGCAGCTTGAGCCAGGTCGCGTCGAACAGGATCAGGGCGTAGACGATGCAGGCCGAGGCGGCCGCGAGCGCAAACACGCGTTGCGCCGGTTTCGGGAACAGGTTCACGAAAGCATCGACGCCGAGATGGGTGCCGATCTTGATGCCGTAGGAGATCCCGAACAGGATCATCCAGGCAAACATCAGCGTGGTGAGCTCCAGCGCCCACACGGCGCCGGTGTTGAAGACATAGCGCGCGACCACCTGGCTGAAGGTGACCAGCGTCATGCCCGCGAGGAGAACGGTGAGCACCGTTTCCTCGAACGTATTCACGAGCCTCGAAAAGCGTTCCATACCTGCCTCCCCGGACAACCCGATCCGACGTCTTCAGCGCGTCGAGCGGGCATGGCTGGCCCCCCAACGATCGGGGTGCGGGCCCGCCCGAGCTGGCGAGATCGGAGCGGGCCCGCGGTCCAGCCGCATGCGTTGTGCTAGTTGGTCGCGTTGGCGGCCTGCGCGGCCTTGATCAGGTCGGCGCCGATATCGCCCTCGAACTTCTTCCAGACGGGCTTCATGGCTTTGACCCAGGCGGCGCGCTGCTCAGGCGTGAGCTGGCGCACCTCCTTGCCGGCGGCCTTCACCTTGGCCTTGTTGCCTTCATTGATCTCGGTCGACTTGTTGTTGCGCGTGTCCGCGACCTCCTGGACGATCTTGGAGAGTTGCGCGCGAATGTCGTCCGGCAGGCCTTCCCAGAACTCCACCGAGGTCACCACCAGATAGTCGATGATGCCGTGGTTGGACTCGGTAACGCCGTCCTGCACCTCGAAGAACTTCTTGGTGTAGATGTTCGACCAGGTGTTCTCCTGGCCGTCCACGACACCGGTTTGAAGCGCGCCATAGACCTCCTTGAAGGCCATCTTCTGCGGGTTGGCGCCCAGAGTCTCGAACTGCGCCTCCAGCACGTCGGACGTTTGGATGCGGAACTTCAGGCCCTTGGCGTCCTCAGGCGTGATCAGTGGCCTGTTGGCCGAGAGCTGCTTCATGCCGTTGTGCCAATAGGCCAGGCCCAGCAGGCCCTTGCCCGTCATGGCCTGAAGCAGCTTCTGGCCGGCATCGGACTTCTGGAACCGCTCAACCGCCTTCACATCGTTGAACAGGAAAGGCAGATCGAAGATACGGAACTTCTTGGTGTATTTCTCGAACTTGGAGAGCGAGGGCGCCGCCATCTGCACGTCGCCGAGCAACATCGCCTCCAGCACCTTGTTGTCGTTGTAGAGCTGGCTGTTCGGGAAGACCTGCATGCAGACCTTGCCGTTCATTTCCTTGTTGACCCGCTCGGCCAGCAAGGAGGCGGCCTCTCCCTTGGGATGGCCCGTCGATTTGGTGACATGGCTGAACTTGATCACGATCTCACGCTTGTCGCAGTCCGCATGCGCGGTACCGGACGTCACGGCGAAGGCCACACCAACGGCGGCCGCAACGAAGAACTTGCGCATAGGAGTCCTCCCCATTTCTGCGCTGAACGAAGACCGGCCGCGAGCCGGCCGTCATGGTTAACGCGGAGTAAAATAGCAACCCACGTGCCAATGCGCGCCAACAATTGCCGCCCGAACCACAATGATCGGCTAAAGCACTGGGGATATACAAGAATTGGGGACGATAACTTCTATGGCCGAGACATCACTACATTGCCGCGATGGGTGGATCTCCACACACCGGCGGTTGATGGATGTGTCAGCCGCTACCCATCGTCCGGCTGGCCCAGGCCGTACTTCCGCATTTTCTCATAGAGGGTCTTGCGCGAGACGCCGAGCGCCTCATAGGTCGCTTTCAGGCTGTTGTCGTTGTGGATCAGGGCCTGCGCGATGATCCGCTTCTCCATGGACGCGACCTGCTCGGCCAATCCGCGCCGCGGCGAGGTCGCCTCGCCTGACGGCTGCGAACCGCCGACCTCCAGATCCAGGCCCAAGGCGAAGCGGATGGCGGCGTTCTGAAGCTCCCGCACATTGCCGGGCCAGTGATACGGCAGCAGCCTCGTCAAGACCTCCGGTGCAACCTCGCGCGGCTCGCGGCGGAAGCGGGCGGCGGCCTGTGCGACGAAATGATGGAACAGCAGCGGTACGTCGTCCGGCCGCTCGCGCAGCGGCGGAACGTCGAGCGTAAGAATGTCGAGCCGATAGAAGAGATCCTCTCGAAAGGCACCCTCCGCGCTCGCCTGCCTGAGGTCTTTCTTGGTAGCGGCAATGATGCGCACGTCGACCGGGATCTCCTCGTTCGAGCCGAGCCGCTCGACGACGCGCTCCTGCAGCACCCGAAGCAGCTTGATCTGCAAATCCATGGGCATGCTCTCGACTTCGTCCAGAAAGACGGTGCCGCCGCTGCCATACTCGAACTTGCCGATGCGCTGCTTGGTGGCGCCGGTGAAGGCCCCCGGCTCGTGACCGAACAGCTCGCTTTCGATGATGGTGTCGGGAAGTGCCCCGCAATTGATCGCTACGAACTTGCCCCCGGAACGCGGGCTCAACTCGTGCAGGCTGCGCGCGACCAGCTCCTTGCCGACGCCCGTCTCGCCGCGAACGAGGATGTCGGCGTCGGTCGCCGCCAGGCTGGCGATGGCCTCCCGGAGCCGGCGCATGACCTCCGTCCGCCCCACGATCCCCTGCTGGGGCGTCCCGGCCAGCTCGGCCCGGAGCGTGCGGTTCTCGAGCACCAGGCGGCGCTTCTCGCAGGCCCGCCGGGCGGCATCGACCAGGGTCTCCGATGCAAAGGGTTTCTCCAGAAACTCATAGGCGCCATCGCGGATGGCCTGCACCGCCATGGGCACGTCGCCATGTCCCGTGACAAGGATAACGGGCAGCTCGGGATCGATGTCGAGCGCGCGCCTCATAAGCTCGAGTCCGTCGGGTCCCGGCATCTTGATGTCGGTGATGAGCACGCCGTCCCAGCTCCGTGAAATCCGGTCGAGCGCACTCTCCGCGCCGGGAAACGCGTCCACGCTGAACCCGGCAAGCTCCAGCGCCTGCGTGCATGCGGTCCTGAGATGCTGCTCGTCGTCGACGAGTATGACGGCACCCGTCACACCGTTTCCTCCTCGAGGCTCCGGGCCGGGACGAGACGGACGGTGAAAACCGCACCGCCGGCCGGATCGTTCGCCGCCTCGATGGCGCCTCCGAACTGCTTGACGATGCCGTAGGTGATGGACAAGCCAAGACCAAGGCCTTCGCCGACCTCCTTGGTGGTGAAGAACGGATCGAAGACCCGGGCCGGATCGTCGGTGCCGATGCCCGGCCCGCTGTCCTTCAGCGTCACCACGACCGCTTCTTTCTCCGCACGCACGGCGATGCCGAGAACCCTACGGTCGCCGCTGGCCATGGCATCGATCGAGTTGGTCATCAGATTGACGAAGACCTGCTGCAAGCGCACATCGCCGCCCACCACCATGACATCGTCTTTGGGCAGGTCTTCGACCACCTCGATATCATGCTCGACAAACCGGTGCTCCAAGAGGGAGAGTGCCTCGCGCAGTGCCGCCAGAAGTGGCGTCGGCCGGGCGGCGACCGCATCCTTCCTGGCATAGGTCCTGAGATGCCGGATGATATGGGCCATGCGCTCGGTGAGCTGCGAGATGCCGGCCAGGTTCGACCGGGCGGCATCTTCCCGGTCGCGGTCGAGGAAAGCCCGCGCGTTGTCGGCATAGGAGCGAATCGCCGCCAAAGGTTGGTTCAGCTCGTGGCTGATGCCGGCGGACACCTCGCCGAGCGCCGCCAGCTTGCTCGCCTGGACCAGCTCCTCCTGAGCCTGACGCAACTCCCGCTCGGCCCGCTTGCGCTCACTCACCTCGGTCCGAAGCTGCACGTTGGTCTGTTCCAGGTCGTACGTTCTCTCCTGCACGCGCTGCTCCAGCATGGTCTGCGCCTGCGCCTGGAGCGCGATACGCTCCTGCACCCGCCGCCGACGCTCGACCGCGTAGGCGGCGATCAGGAGAACGCTCGCAATAACGAAACCGACGACCAGCATCGCCGAGGTCACCTGCCGCCCGACGCTGTCCGTCCGGGCCAGGATCGTCACGCGCCAGCCGGCGTCGAACATCTCCTCCGACAGGGTGAGATAGTCGCGGGCCTGGCTGCCAAGGGATGTGCGCTGGATCGGCCCGTCCGGCGGATCCGAGACCGATATCGGCACCTTGCGAATGCGTAGGATGTCGTCGGGCACGAGCCCGGTCTTGCACGCCTCGATCGACAACGGGAGGAGCTCGGCGCCCGCATATTTGCGCTCGGCGGCGATGCGGCTCAGGGTTTGCTCGGTGAGCTGCGTCAGCGTTCTGAAGCGCCATTCCGGATGGCTGCTCAGGAAGATGACACCATCCCCATCGGTGACGATGATCTCGTGACCATGTCCTCGCCAGGTGCGTTCGAGATGTCCCACCTGAACCTTGACCGCGAGCGCGCCCAGAATGTCGGGTCCGTCGCGGATCGGGTAGGCGAAATAGTATCCGCGCTCCCTCGACGTGGTGCCGATTGCAAAATAGCGGCCGAGCCGGCCCTGCATGGCGTCCTGGAAATAGGGGCGGTAGCTGAAGTTGCGTCCGATAAAAGGCCTGTCCGAGGCCCAGTTGCTCGCCGCCAGGGTCAGGCCCGAGCGGTTCATGATGTAGATGTCGAGAGCCCCGGCAATCCGGTTCGTTCTCTCCAATGAGAGATTGGCGGACTGCACGTCCTCGGCGGTAATGACGCCTTTCAGGAGCCGCTTGAACGCCGGATCGATGGCGATCAGGTGCGGCAGCGAGCGGAACCTGGCAAGCTCTCCCCTCAGGTTCTCCACCACCAGGATCAGGGTCTGCCGACTGCCGTCATTGATCGCCGTCAGCGCCAGAAAACGCGACCAGTGTGCAGTCTGCCAGAGCAGCAGCGGCGCTGCCAGCAGCACGACCAGCGCCATCCCGATCAGCAGGGGACGACGCCGAAATCCGTATTCTCTGCTCTGACTCACGGCTTCGGTGGCTTTGGCTTGAGATACAAGCGCTTGATAACAGGGTGCATTATAGGCCAAGTCGCGCTGATCGGAGCATTCCCGATATCGAAGCTTAACGTCCCCGGCTCAGAGGCCCGGGGCACCGCCTGGATCACGAATGCCCCGTTCGAAAGACACGCGAGCCCGTCGTCAAGTGCCAAGGCGCGCGCCAAACCCGTCATCTGCTTCGCCCATGCCGCGAACCGGATGGGCCGGATCGAGATCGATTTCGAGAAGGGTCACGCCGACGTACGGCAGCATCGCCTGAGATGGTCGCCGCCGCGGCGCGAGCGGCAACGCTCACGAAACTGTGAACTCGCCATTCGAACACGCCAGGAGCGCGCGGGTGTTTTTGCCCATAAGCGTCTGACGCAGCGTCGTATTGGGCCCTCGGCTTGTGACGAGCGGAGAGGGGGTGGTACCAAGGTCGGCATGGACGCAGACCACAACCGTTCCGCGCTGAACCTCCTGCAGCAGGAGATCCCTCATCTGCGCCGGTCGGCCCTCGGCCTGACCCGGGATCCTCACTATGCCGATGACCTGGTTCAGGAATGCCTGGTCCGTGCGGTGGACAACATCGATCGCTGGCGGTCGGGCACGAACATGCGGGCCTGGTTGCTGACGATCCTTCGGAACGTGTTCCGAAACGATCTGCGCCGGGCAAGACGCGACCCGGTACAGGGGGGTGCGGATGAAGATGCGCTGTGCGTCCCGGTCCCGGCCGCGCAGGAGGCACGGGTGGCCTTGAGCGAGGTGCACAACGCCTTTCTCGTCCTGTCCGAGGACCACCGCGAGGTGCTGCTGCTCGTGGGCGTCGAGGGGCTGAGCTACGAGGAAGCGGCAACCGTATTGGAGATACCGGTGGAGACCATGAGATCGCGGCTTGCCCGGGCCCGCAAGGCCCTGCGCCGGACCATCGAGTCCGGACGGGCCGCGCCACCCGATCCCCGCAAGGAGACAAGGGGTGGCTGAGCGGTTCCAGATTACGGACGAGAAGATCCAGGACTATATCGACGGGCGGCTGAGCGCGCGCGATCAGTCCGCCATGGCCGCCTATCTCCTCGCCCATCCCGATATCGCCGCCGAGATCCAGACCATGCGGCAGCAGGACGAGGCGTTGAAGGGTTTCCGCGCCGATATCCTCACACAGCCGGTGCCGGAACGGCTGACCGCCATCGTCGACGCCGCCAAGGCCAAGGCCGGACACGGGCAGGCGCGCTGGGCGCCGCGCCGCATGCTGCGCATGGCCGCCGCGGCCGTTGTCATCTTCGCGGTCGGCGCGGCTGCGGGCTGGTTCCAGCGGGACCTTTTCGATCCGCCCATGGACACGGAGAAGGTGGCGCTGATGACAGCGCGCGACGCCTTCCTGATGCACGCCGATCAGAAGGACTATCCGATCGAGTTCCCGGCCGCACAGGAGACAGGGCTACGGCAGATCTTCGAGCGCGCCTTCCATCGGCCGATCGGCCGGCCGGCATTGAACGAGCTGGGCTATCGCTTCATGGGCGGCAAGCTGCTGCCCTCGGCGAAAGGACAGCTCGGCTTCTATCTCTTTCAGAATGCTCAAGGCCAGCGTATGGCGCTGTTCCTGTGGCCAAGCGAGAAGGCCCCGAAGACGCTCAGCTTGGTCGACAACGACGATGTCTGCACCCGCTTCTGGCGCCGCGACGGCCTCGGCTTCGCCGTGGTCTCGGACCGCGGCAA
>JAKSBI010000094.1 GCA_022361215.1 Hyphomicrobiales bacterium
CCCCTTCGGCAGCGGCAGCAAGCAGGCCTACGCGGCGCACCTGGCGTCATTGACGCCCCAGGAGCGGCGCATGACGGAGCGCGTCGAGCGCGATGTCGACATCATCACGGTGGAGAGCAAGGCGGAGAGCGTCTTCGACACGCTGACGGGCGTGCGCTTCGACCGCGCTGAGGTCGTACAAGGTGGTGGCGACCTGCAAGGCGCGCTCGACGGCAACGGCGCGAACAGCCTGATCGTCCTCGACGGCGGCACCACCACCGGCAGCTTCACAGTCGGGCCGAGCCAGACGCTGCAGGGCGGCGCCTCCACCATCCAGGTCACGGGAACACGCACGGGCACGACGGCGGGCTTCACCGCGCCGGGCGCCAAGCCGCTCCTCCTCCAGACCCTGAACCAGGTGGTGGTGACCATCGACAGCAACACGCATCTGGCGGGCCTCGGCATCCAGGGCGGCGGCTTGGCCGCGGGCAGCGACAATGACGGCGTGGCGTCCATTGCCGACGGCCTCTTCAACGTCGCCATCACCGACACCACGATCACGGACATGGGCGGCAGCGCCATCGATTTCGAGGACAACAACAACAAGATCCTGGTCGCCAACACCACCATCCAGAGAATTGACGGTGACGCCATCGATCTCGGCCACGACAACAGCAACGTCCGGTTCAAGAACGTGACCATCACGGACGTCAACGGTCGCGGCATCGATGTCAACATCGGCGGCAACGACTTCGCCTTCGAAAACGTGACCATCGCGAACAGCGGCAACCGCGGAATCAACATCAACAGCCGCGCCCGGAACTTCACGTTCAACAACGTGACCGTCACCGACGTCGCCATCCGAGCCTTCAACATCAATACCGAGGCTCAGAACTTCACGTTCCGGAACGTGACCGTTGCGAACACAGGCAATATCGGCATGAACATCGGCCCCGACGCCGACGGCATGATTTTCGAGAACGTGACCGTCGACACGACCGGCAATGACGGCATCCGGTTCGCCAGCAGAGCCAACAACGTGACCTTCGCGAACGTCTCCGTCAGCAACGCCGCCGCCAACGGCTTCGAGTTCAGCAACAACGCCACCAACATCAGTTTCAACAACGTGACCGTCGACACGGCCGGCGGCGACGGCATCGTCTTCAACGCCAACAGCAGCAATGTCACGATCGCTCAGACGTCCATCGCGAACACGGACGACGGTATCGTCTTCAACGCCAACAACAGCAATATCACGATCGCTCAAACGACCATCGCGAACACTGCCGACGACGGTATTTTCATCAATGAAAACAACACGGCGGCGATTTCAGACACGACCATCACGGGGGCGGGCGACAATGCCATCGCGCTCGAGGAGAACAACACCGTGACGATCTCGAACACGACCATCGCCAACACCGGCAATAGCGGCTTGGCGATGGGCGCCAACAATACGGTGACCCTCGACACCACCACCTTCGCCGGGACAATCGGCCTAAACCTGCTCGAGTTCGCCGGCGGCGGCAACACGTTCAACGGCGCCGGCAACATCAACGACGCGGCCATTGGCGGCCTGCTCTGCAGCGGCGCCGGCGGCTTCACCGGCACTTTCCAGATCGACGGCACCGTCATCGTCGACGGCGGGCCGCCCTGTATCTAGCCGCGCTGGCACCATCCCCTCATGGCACTCCAAGAAGGGGCGCTTCGGCGCCCCTTTTTCTTTGGAAGCGACGCTTGATCCGGGACCAGGACCGTTCCATTCGCCCATGCTATAACCCGGCCAAACGCCCAACAGCCGACCGAGGTCGCCATGTCCAGGATCGATGAAAGCCGCCCCTTCCTGCCCGTCCGCATCGCCGTCTTGACCGTGTCGGACACGCGCACGGTGAAAGAAGACAAGTCCGGCACCCTGCTCGCCTCCCTGCTCACGGAAGCGGGCCACGAGCTCGCCGCCCACGAGATCGTCCGGGACGAGATCCCCGAGATCCAAGCCAAGGTGCAGGGCTGGATCGACGACCCGGCGGTCGATGGGGTGCTGACCACCGGCGGCACCGGCTTCACCGGCCGGGACGTGACGCCCGAGGCCGTGCGCCCGCTCTTCGAGAAGGAGATCGACGGCTTCTCCGCGCTCTTCCACATGCAGAGCTTCGAGAAGGTCGGCACCTCGACGATCCAGTCCAGGGCCTGCGGCGGCGTCGCCGGCGGCACCTACATCTTCTGCGTGCCCGGCTCCCCCGGCGCCTGCAAGGACGCCTGGAACGGCATTCTCAAATACCAGCTCGACATCCGGCACCGGCCCTGCAACTTCGTCGAGATCATGCCGCGCCTGCAGGAGCATCTGGAGCCGGCGGGGAGCTGAGACGCTCCTTTTCAAATCCGCGTGAGATAACTGTTGTGCCGACACAATCACGGCACAGACGGTTATTCTGGTGCGGTGTTTCCGTCTAGGGATGTTCCCCCAAGGAGTCTTCAGTCATGTCCGACACGTCATTCAGCGTATCGCGCCGCGGCCTGCTGGCCGGGGCCGCCGGGGCGGCGCTCGCGCCGGCGCTCTCCAAGACCTTCATCGGCGAGGCGCAGGCCGCCGCGCCCATGCTCGGCGCCTCGCGCCCCACCCACTACCGTTTCAAGCTCGGCGAGTTCGAGGTCACCACGATCTATGACGGCGCCCTCGCCATCCCCAAGGTGCACCCGATCTTCGGCAAGAACCAGAAGATCGAGGACGTGAAGGCGTATCTCGCCGAGAACCGCCTGCCGGGCGACAGGATGACCATCTCCTTCACGCCGGTGATCGTGAACACCGGCAAGGAAGTGGTCATGTTCGACACCGGCTATGGCGAGGAGGCGCGCAAAAGGGGCGCGGGCCAAGTGGCCGCAACGCTGGCCACGGCCGGCTTCAAGCCGGAGCAGATCGACGTGGTGGTGATCACCCACTGCCACCCGGACCACGTCGCCGGCCTGAGGGAAGGCGAGAAGACCGTCTACCCCAACGCCCGCTACGTCACCGGCGACGTCGAGTACAACTTCTGGTCCAAGAAGGAGCATCTCGAGAGCGCCGACAAGAACATGGCGCGCCGCGCCAAGACGGTGCACGGCAACGTGGTGCCGCTCGCGGAGAAGTTCACATTCATCAAGCCGGGCACCGACGTGGTCACCGGCGTCACCGCGGTCGAGGCCTTCGGGCACACGCCCGGCCACATGTGCTACAATATCGAGAGCGGCGGCAAGCGCCTCATGCTCTTCGCCGACCTCACCAACCACTACGTGGCGTCGCTGGCCAAGCCCGACTGGCACTGCGCCTTCGACATGGACGCGGACAAGGCGGTCACGGCCCGCAAGAAGGTCCTCGACATGATCGCCACCGACAAGATCGCGGCCGCGGGCTACCACATGCCCTTCCCGGCCGTCGGCTTCGTGGACAAGAAGGGCGCCGGCTACCGCTGGGTCCAGGCGACCTACCAGCTCGACCTCTAGCGCGAGACCCGCTCTCGCATCTCCGCCCTCCCCGCCCGGCGGGGAGGGCGGCCAAAGCCGTCCCGTTTCGAAGGGCCCTCCACCCTACTCCCGTCATTCCTGCGAAAGCAGGAATCCATTCCACGTCGCCATACGGCAGGGACCATCGGCTGAGGTTCGAACATCTCGCGCAGCACCGTCGGAGGCCTTCGCTCCGTTGCTGCGGCCAATAGCTTCCCGCTTTCGCGGGAATGACGGGGAAGGTGGCAGTCTCCGGTCTTCCCCCCTCCACGGCGCGCCGCGAATGGCCTATAGGCCAGCAGGCAAGCCTAAACCTCCCGCCTCCCGATCACGTCGAACAGCGAGCCTTCCCGGGCAATGGTGAACAGCCAGGAAAGCTGCGTCACGACGCGCTGATACTTCGTTCCGGGGTCGGTCTTCGCGAACAGGTCGTCGGCCGTCTCGGCATCGGTTCCGAGGATCGGAGGGACGCAGTTCAGATAGGAGATGTCGTTCTCCGCGAACCAGGCCAGCACCTCGTCGATGGAATGCCAAGTCTCGTGGGGGTTGTAGTACTGGTCGTTGATCCAGATCTGCGCCTTGCGGGGGTCGTGGATGCGCCGGCGCACGACGAAATCGATGTTGGGGCCGGCAATCCCGATCAGCTTCGACCGCAACCAGGTGTTGACGCGGGCATAGCTGTTGTAGAGCCCGACGATGATCAGCCCGCCGGGCTTGACCTTGCGGACGATGCGGGAGAGCGCGCGCCGCGCGTCGAAGGTGTGATGCAGCACGCCATGGGAGATCACCACGTCGAAGGCGTCGTCCTTCACGGCCAGGTTGAAGATGTTCATGCGGGCGAAGCCCGCCCGCGCCAGCATGTTGTTTCGCTTGTGCTCGACGGCGAGGCCGAGGCTCGCCAGCGACAGATCGATGCCCAGCACATGATTGTTGTTGAGCTGGAGAAAATGGCTGAGCTGCCCCGTCCCGCAGCCGCATTCCAGAATGCGCTTGTTGTGTCCGATGGCCTGCAGCAGGGACGCGGAGAAGTCGCTGCCATAGCCCTTGCTCACCAGCTCGCCGAATTCCTCCAGGCCCTCATAGGAGGGAAACGGGTTGTCCTCGTAGAAGGAGCGGACCGTGGAGGTGATCTGCCGCCTGTCGTCCTCGGAGGGCGCAAAGAGAGAGGGAACGCCGTTTTCGAAGGGATAGAGCTCGCCCGTCTGAACGCATCTGAGGCCGCCGTCGGCCAGCTCGAGGTCCGCGTCGTCGCCACGGCCCGGGGCCTTCAGCAACGGCAGGATCTTGTCCGGGATCATCGGCGCCGTCATCCCTGGTCTTCCTTGCGGAGCACGAAGTTCCCGATGGCGAGCAGATCCATCTCGGTGCCCATGAAGCAGTTATAGGCGTCGCTCGGGGTGCAGACGATCGGCTCGTCGCGGATGTTGAAGCTCGTGTTCACCAGAACGGGACAGCCGCTCCGCGCATGGAAGGCTTCCAGCAGGCGATGGAACAGCGGGTTGGCCTGCCCGTCCACGGTCTGAACGCGGGCGGAATAGTCCACATGGGTGACGGCCGGGATGTCGCTTCTGACCGCGGCGAGCTTGTCGATCCCGGCCAAGGCCCGTTCTTCGTCGGTGAGCGTGCGCCGGCGCCCCTCGGCCACCGGCGCCACCAGCAGCATGTAGGGGCTCTCCCGGTCGATCTCGAAATAGTCCGCAGCCTTGTCGGCCAGGATCGCCGGCGCGAAGGGGCGAAAGCTCTCGCGATACTTGATCTTCAGATTGATCAGCTTCTGCATGGTCGGCGAGCGCGGGGCCCCGAGGACCGACCGGTTGCCCAGCGCGCGCGGCCCGAACTCCATGCGGCCCTGGAACCAGCCCACCACCTTCTTCTCGCTCAGAGCCGCGACGGCCTCCTCGATCAGCTCGGCCTCCTCGAGCCGCCGGAAGGTCGCCCCCGCCGCCTCCAGCGTGTCCCGGATCGCCTGGTCCGAAAAGGCCGGACCGAGCAGAGCGCCGGCCATGGCGTCCATGCCGTTCACGGTCCGCGGCGTACGCGGGCCTCCGGCCTCGTCCCGCATGCCGTAGACGACGGCGAGCGCCGCACCGAGCGCGCCGCCGGCATCCCCGGCCGCCGGCTGGATCCACAGCCGCTCGAACGGTCCCTCGCGCAGCAACCGGCCGTTGGCGACGCAGTTGAGCGCCACGCCGCCGGCCAGGCACAGGTTCTCCGATCCCGTCCGCTCGTGGGCGTGCCGGGCAAGCCGCAGCACCGCATCCTCGACGACGCTCTGGACCGAGCTGGCCAGATCCATGTGGCGCTGGGTGAGCGGCGCGCCGGGCTTGCGGCGCTCCCCCTCGAACAGACGGTCGAAGCGCGCATTGGTCATGGTCAGGCCCGTGCAGTAGTTGAACGGCGCCATGTTCAGCCTGAACGAGCCGTCCGGTTTCAGGTCGATCAGCTCGTCGCGGATTTTCTGCGCATACTTGGGCTCGCCGTATGGGGCCAGTCCCATGACCTTGTATTCGCCCTCGTTCACCTGGAACCCCAGATAGTAGGTGAAGGCCGAATAGAGCATGCCGAGGGAGTGCGGAAAGCGGATCTCCTGCAGCATCTCCAGGGCGTTGCCGTCGCCATGGCCGACGGCGGTGGTCGCCCACTCGCCGACGCCGTCCATGGTCAGCACGGCCGCCCGCTCGAACGGCGACGGGAAGAAGGCGGAGGCGGCATGGGAATGGTGATGAAAGCTGTAGATCAGCCGGTCGGCTGTGAGCTCTCCCCTGCCGAGCTCGGCCAGGCCCGTGTGCAGCAGCTTGTGCTGCAGAAGCTTTTCCTTGACCCAGATCGGGATCGCCTTGACGAAGGAGGCGAAGCCCGAGGGCGCGAAGGCGAGGTAGGTCTCGATCAGGCGATCGAATGTCAGAATGGGCTTCTCGTAGAAGCAGACATAGTCGACATCGTCCAGCGTGACCCCCGCCTCGTCGAGGCAATAGGCGATGGCGTGGGACGGAAACCCTTCATAGTGCTTGATCCGGTTGAAGCGCTCCTCCTGCGCGGCGGCGACGATCCTGTCGTCGCGTACGAGGGCCGCGGCGCTGTCGTGATAGAAGGCGGAGATACCGAGAACCAGCACTGAGGTCTTCCTACGTGACGAGGAACCGTGCGAGCGGGACGGGAAGCGATAGGGCGAGCCGTCTCGAGGCGACGGCTCGCGGTCGGCTTTAGCCTTCCCGCGCCCGCACGTCCACCCCGGAGCGGCCTCCGGATCGCTCAGAAGATGGCATAGATGAAGGGCGACATGTATGAGCTCTGCGCCAGGATCAGCAATCCGCCGAGGCCGAGCAGACCGAAGATGATCGGCGCCAGCCAGAACTTCCGATACTCTCTCATGAACGAGAAAAGCTGCTTGACGATGTACATGGTGCGTTCAGCCGCCGATGCTCAAAACATGTCCGGGAAGGTTTGGGCCGTCGTCTGACGCCCGACGGGAGTCCAGTAGCTCGGGCTGTCGCGATCGATGCTGCGCCGCATCGGGTCCCTGCCGAACAGCCGCATCGCCGCGCTGACGGGCATCATCACCACGACGAAGAAAATCCCGAGGAGCAGAAAGTTGTTGACCACGCCCAGCCGCATGGCAAGAAGCCGCCAAAGCCGATTGAGCGGCATCAGAATGGAAGGTGCGAGCAGCGCCAGGAGCAGGAACAGGAGCGCCAGCACCATCAATGTCTCCAGCACTGCCCCGAAAACGAGATAGGCAAGAGCGGAAATGACGGCGAAAACAGCCGCGAACATGAGGCCGAACCCCCTGTCGCTTTGGCGTGGCATCGTCATTTGGCGGTCATCGGTCCGTCGGATGGGTTGCGCGCGGGCGCAGTCTAGCGGTGATCATTTGACGGAGAAACGGTCTTTTGATGTTCCGCTTCGCGCTAAGTCGTCGCGGGCGCGCCGCCGCGCCGTCAAACGTCTCGCCACCCACGGCAACACGCTCCGGATGAGCCCATGAGCTGGTTCCATCGCAATCCGATCAAGACCATCGCGGCCATCGTCATCCTGTTTTTCTCGGGCGCGATCGCCCTGACCGAGTGGCTGCTGACCCCGTCCGGCGGCACGGTCGAATTGAAGGGGCTGTCGAAGAGCCTGGCGCCGCCCCGCGCCCTGCATCTCAGGGAATGGCCGCCGAGGTCCACCCACACCTACCGCTCTCCGAAGGTGCGCTACAGCGATCCCAAGGGACCGGTGGACGATTTCTACAAGATCAGCATCGACGGCAACGGCTTCATCGAGCCCGCGATCCGTCACGCGCAACCGGATCTCGAGATCGCATTCCTGGGCGGCTCGACCACCGAGTGTCTCTATATGCGCCCCGACGAGCGGTTTCCCGCCCTCGCGGCGCAGATGCTGGAGCGCCGGACCGGCTTGAAGATCAACGGCCTGAACGCGGCGCGATCCGGCAACAACACCATGCACTCGGTCGTGAACTACCTGGGCAAGGTCGCCCCGAGGCGGCCCGGATATGTCGTTCTGATGCATGCCGCCAACGACATCGGCGCGCTGACGAAGCACGACACCTATCTGGGCGCTCCGGGCACCATTGCGCTGCTGCGAAGCCGCAACCGCGGGCTGACGCAGTTGGGGCGCGACTTCTGGGCGATCACGATCCCGCAGACCTATACCGGGGTCAGCCGTGGGGTCCGCGTCCTCAAGCTGGTGGCGGAAGACCTGTGGACGGGCGAAGGCGACCGGCCGCCCGCGGCCCAGCCGGCGAACGCGCAGGCGGAGCAGGCCGAGCAGGTCGAGACCGAACCGCCCGCACCGAGCGAAGCCGAGATCGAGCGCCGCAAAGCCTTCAGGCTCGAATACGAGGCCGCGCTCAGGAGCTTCGTCCGCCTCGCCAAGGCCTGGGGCTCGCAGCCCGTGCTGATGACGCAGGTGCTCGTGGAGCGCCGCCCCGGGAGCGCGGCCGGCGCCGAAGGCGACCTGCTGGCCCCGGAGCAGCTCCGCCGCGGGGATTTCGACAGCGCCTCCTTCGAGTCGACACACGCCTACGCCAATGCGCTCGTCCGCCATGTCGCCAAGACCGAGGGGGCTCTGCTGATCGATCTGGCGGCCGCACGGCAATGGACGGGCGAAGACGTCTATGACGGGATCCATTTCACCGCTACCGGCGCCAAGCGCGTGGCGGAGCTGATCGCCGGCGCAATCGGATCCGACGTCGAGGGATCGACCGGCGGCAACAGGGGCCAGCGGCCCTGATTCGCTGCATCAGGGGCGACCGTCAGTAGAACCGGTTGCGGTGCCGAGTTCACGCATTATCGGACTCCGCAAGCCCGGATCCGAGATCCGCTGCCGCACGTCGTAGGGCGCGCGGTCGACGCTTTCCAGCAGCGCCTCCTGAAGCAGATGGATCAAGGCGTCGGTTTGCGTCCGCACGCGCTGCATCGCGGCCCGGGCCGCGGACGTATCCAAAG
>JAKSBI010000830.1 GCA_022361215.1 Hyphomicrobiales bacterium
GCAGCACCAGCTTCAGCGGGATCGCCTCGAAGTCGAGATCGGCTTCCGCCTTCAGCGTCGCGTCGACAGGCGCCAGGTAGTTGGTGCCGTTCACCTGCAGGCCGTGGCCCGCATAGTAGAAGAGGGCGACGTCGGCGTCGGCGATGTCATTGGCGAAATCCCGGATGCGCGCCTCCATGGCGCGGCGGTCGAGATCCGTGCCCTCGAAAACGCGAAAGCCCAGCCGGCGCAGCGCTGCGGCCATGCCGGTCGCGTCGTTCTGCGGGTTCTTCAGGGATGCGGCATGCTTGTAGGCGGAGTTTCCGACCACAAGTGCCACGCGCTTCTCGGCATAAGCCGGGACCAGCGCCGCAGCGTAAGCCAGCGCCGCTACAATGACTGTCTTCGTAAACCTCAGCATGATCGCCTCCGATTGCCCTAGAGCCTGTCGCGATCATTCTGATTCGCGCCATTGCTCTAGGTCTTTGTTGAAGCATGTCTTTTGTCCCGAAACCGGTATCCACTTTCGGGAGACATGCTTTAGCCGGTCGTCCTTGCCTCGACTTGGCCACACTCTAGCGAGGCGCGGCTGAACCCAGCCTGAATGGGGCGTTTAGGTTGGATTTAGCCAGGCGGAGGCGTGCGTTATGACGCTGGGCTGCGCTTCGGGACCGATGCGTCGGCGCTGACGGCGGTCGGTCGATTGATCAAAGAATGACCACGGTTATGCGGCAGTCTGAACAAGACGTCGGGGCCGGTCGTGCCGATCCGTGTCCATCCTTTCGCCAAGAGCCTTACAACACCTGCAAATGTGCGCGGACCGGAGTTTTCGAGCTTCGGCGCCAGCGGAGAAGCAACGCCTTGCGAATTCAGGAGATCGCGCTGCAGAGAGACAGCACGCGGGCCATGCTCGACTGAGCGGGGGCAAGCCCCAAAGGGGAAACCAGAGAGGATTTTGTCATGCGGTTCTTCGGCGTTCTCCTGCCATGGCAGGCTTTCCTGATCCTGCCAGTCGTCGCTCTCCTGCTCTTGGGCCTTCCGTTCCTGCTTGTCGAATGGCTGACGGCCTACCTGCCGGAATGGCTGCAGGTTCCCGTCCTCGTCGCCATGGTCTATGTCACCTTCCCGTTGCTGCTGTCCCATCTGTATCGCCAGCACCAGTTCCAGCTCGGGTATGGCGGGCTCTGGTACTGGTTCTACGTTGCGTTCTATTGCCTGATCGGGGTGGGCGAGACATGGAAGCTGGTTTCGGGGACGGGCGGTCTGGAGTCCGCGCTCGGGGTCTGCGTCATCGTCGCGGTTGCCGCATTCCTGATCTGGTCGGCCGTTGGCACCAGGGAGCGCCTCGAGCGAGCTCTGGAAGAAGCTGATGCCCAGGCCTGGGAAGACGCCGTGCAGCTTCGCGCGGAAGAGCTGAAGAAGCAGCGCGCCGTCGATACTCAGGCGGGCTAGCTAGGGTCTGTGGACATTCACCTTGCGGATGCTGGCGGGACGTGAATGTGCACAGACCCTAGCCCGTCGTCAGCGTCGCCGCCAGGGTGGCGAGCGCGATGGCAGCGAGGACAATGAGCGCGGCCGACCGGTAGAAGCGGTTGCCTTCCCGGCTGTAGTAGCGCGCGCCCAGGCCGATGGCGATCAGATAGGGCGGCATGGCGAGCACGCCCAGCCAGAGCACCAACGGCGTCAGCAGCCCGAAGACCCCATAGACGACGACCACGATCAGGCCGAGCGACCCGAGGCCGGCCAGAATGTTGCCGCGGATAGTGTCGGCCGGGTCCGGGCGCGAGAGGAAGAGGGCCACCACCGGCGGGCCGCCGACGCCGGTCGAGCCCTGGATCAGCCCGGACAGGGCGCCCGCCGCCAGCACCACCGGCATCCGCGCGGCCTGCCGGAAGCGCCAGTTCAGCGCGATCAGGGCGACCATCGCCAGGACGGTGCCAGAGATCACGCCCTTCATCAGCCGCACATCTATGTTCGCCAGCGCCCAGGTCCCGAGCGGCGCGGCGAGCGCGATGGCGGCGATCAGGGGCAGCGTGGTCCTGCGGTCGGCGTGGCGCACGGCATCGGGGAGCAGACGGACGATGGCGGCGATCTCGACGACCGTGAACGCCGCTACGCCCACGCGGGGCCCGTAGGCGAGGCTGAGGACGGGCACGACCACCAGCGCCGAGCCGAAGCCGATGAAGCCGCGCAGAAAGCCACCGACGATAAAGACGGCCGCCGCCAGGAGCAGGCGGCCATCGGTGAGCCCGAGATCGGCCAGGGGCACCAGATCCGAAAGGGCGCCCATCTGTGCCGCTCAGCTCTCGGTCGGGCGTGAGAAGAACGCGCGAATCCGTGCGTTTGTCAGCTCCGGCTTCTGGTAGTGCACGAAGTGGCCGGCATCCGGCACCGTCTCGACCGTGAAGTCGCTGAAGTAATCTGCCAGCGCATCCGTCCAAGTCGACCGCAGGACCGGGTCCTTCTCGCCCCAGAGGAAGAAGGAGCGGGCCTCGATCTTCGGCCGTTCCACGGCCCCATAGCGGATCAGGGCGAGCCGCGCCGGATTGACGGACTTGTACCAGGCGAAGCCGCCCTCCAGGTTCCCGGGCTTCAGGAAATTGTCGATCCAGGCCTCGAGGTCGTCGGCGAAGGCATCCGTCTCGCCCGACCAGTGGTCCATGAGATTGCGGAAATAGATGCGGCACGCCTCCCGGCTGCTGCGCAGGAGCTCGGGCGCCCAGTCGAGCTGGTTGAAGCTCTGATACCAGATCTCGTTGACCTGGCGCGGGGCGACCCAGCGCTTGCCGATGCCCGGATAGGGACAGTTGAAGAAGAACAGGCCGGCGATGCGCTCCGGCGCGGCGAGCGTCGCGGCCTGGGCCACATAGGCGCCCACGTCATGAGCGACGACACCCGCGCGCTCGATCTCGAGCGCGTCGAGCAGGGCCAGTAGGTCGTCCGCATAGTCGTCGAGCCGCGGCACGGTCGCGGGCTTCTCGCTGTCGCCGAAGCCGCGCAGGTCCGGCGCGATCAGGTCGAAGGTCTCGGCCAGCACGGGGATGGACTTGCGCCAGGTGAACCAGAACTCGGGCCAGCCGTGCAGCAGCACCAGCGGCGGCCCCTGGGGGGCGTCCGGCCCATGGCGAACATAGTGGATCTCGATACCGTTGGCCTGGACGGTGCGGTGGTTCCAGTCGGACGATGCGGGATCGGCTGCCATGGGAAACATACCTTCTAGACGAGTGTCCTGCCGCCGTCCGGATAGATGGTCTGGCCCGTGATGAAGGCGCCGCCGGGGGCGAGCAGGAGGATGAGCGTGGCCAGAATGTCCTGCGGCGTGCCGAGGCGGTCCATGGGGATCTGCGACCGGGCGCGGCTCAGCCAGTCCGGATCGGCCAGATAGGGGGCCGTCAGCCCGGTCTCGGTCATGGCCGGGCCGATGGCGTTGACGGTGATGCGCTTCGGTGCCAGCTCCCGGGCCATGACGCGCA
>JAKSBI010000265.1 GCA_022361215.1 Hyphomicrobiales bacterium
CGGCCAGGTCAGCCTGGGCCAGACCGTCGTCAAGTCCAACGCCCGCAAGGTGCGCAGCCTCGGCACCGGCGGCGTCATCGCCGGCTTCGCCGGCGCCACGGCCGATGCGCTGACGCTGTTCGAGCGGCTGGAAAGCAAGCTTGAGCGCTATCCGGACCAGCTCAAGCGCGCCTGCGTGGAGCTCGCCAAGGACTGGCGCACGGACCGCTATCTGCGCCGGCTCGAGGCCATGATGATCGTGGCCGACGCCTCCGAGACCCTGGCGCTCACCGGCACCGGCGACGTGCTGGAGCCGGAGAACGACCTGATGGGTATCGGCTCCGGCGGCAACTTCGCGCTTGCCGCGGCCCGCGCGCTCGTCGACAGCGAACTGGACGCCGAGGCCATCGCCCGGCGCGCCATGTCCATTGCCGCCGAGATCTGCGTCTATACCAACGACCGGATCGTCATCGAAACGCTACCGAAGTCCGACTGAATGTCCCGGCCGTAGCCTCAATGATCCTGTGGACATTCACCCGGCGGATGCCGTTTAAGCAAATGGGCGAGGCGCGCCGGGCTTCCGGACGCCGCCTCTGAGCCGCACGAAATGGAAAGGGCCCCGTGACCAACTTCTCTCCCCGCGAAATCGTCTCCGAGCTGGACCGCTACATCATCGGCCAGAAGGACGCCAAGCGCGCCGTGGCCATCGCGCTCCGCAACCGCTGGCGCCGCCAGCAGCTCGACGAGGAGATGCGCGAAGAGGTGCTGCCGAAGAACATCCTCATGATCGGCCCGACCGGCGTCGGCAAGACGGAGATCTCCCGGCGCCTCGCCAAGCTCGCCAACGCGCCCTTCATCAAGGTGGAGGCCACCAAGTTCACCGAGGTCGGCTATGTGGGCCGGGACGTGGACCAGATCGTGCGCGATCTCCTGGAGGCGGCCATCGGCATGGTGCGCGAGCGCAAGCGCAAGGAGGTCTCCGCCAAGGCCCATCTGATGGCCGAGGAGCGCGTGCTCGACGCCCTGGTCGGCGAGAGCGCGTCGTCCGGCACCCGCGAGAGCTTCCGCAAGAAGCTGCGCGAGGGCGACCTGGACGAGAAGGAGATCGAGGTCCAGGTGGCCGACACCAGCTTCGGCATGCCGAGCTTCGAGATCCCCGGCATGCCCGGCAGCCAGGTCGGCATGATCAACCTCAACGACATGCTCGGCAAGGCCTTCGGCCAGCGCACCAAGCCGCGCCGGGTGAGCGTGCGCGACAGCTACGACCTGCTTCTGGCGGAGGAGTCCGACAAGCTCATCGACGACGACCAGATCGTGCAGGAATCCATCGAGGTGGTGCAGAACAACGGTATCGTCTTCCTGGACGAGATCGACAAGATCTGCGCCCGCACCGAGCGCGTCGGCGGCGACGTCAGCCGCGAGGGCGTGCAGCGCGACCTCCTGCCCCTGATCGAGGGCACCACCGTCGGCACCAAATACGGGCCGGTGAAGACCGACCATATCCTGTTCATCGCCTCGGGCGCCTTCCACGTGGCCAAGCCCTCGGACCTGTTGCCGGAGCTGCAGGGCCGGCTGCCCATCCGGGTCGAGCTCAGGGCGCTCACCAAGGACGACTTCCAGCGCATCCTGACCGAGCCCCAGGCCAGCCTGATCAAGCAGTATGTGGCGCTGATGGCGACCGAGGGCGTCACGCTGGAGTTCACCGACGAGGCCATCGACGCCATCGCGGACATCGCGGTGGAGGTCAACTCGAACGTGGAGAACATCGGGGCGCGCCGGCTGATGACGGTGATGGAGCGCATCCTCGACGAGATCAGCTTCAGCGCCGCCGACAAGGCCGACGAGACCGTCGTGATCGACGAGGCCTATGTGCGCGAGCACATCGGCGACCTGGCCAAGAACGCCGACCTCTCGAAGTTCATTCTGTAGCGGGCACTGCGACGGCCGAACCCCGGTGCGGCCGGCAGGATGGCACGTCATCCACCCCCGTCATTCCCGCGAAAGCGCAGTGGTGTCCGGGATTTGAGCGCAGCCCGAACCCAACCATCGTCATTGCCGGGCTTGACCCGGCAATCCATGCCGTTTCCTCTCGACTTTGCCGAAAGGCCAGTGGAATGGATGCCCGGATCAAGTCCGGGCATGACGAAAATCGAGGGCGCGGTAGATCACCCGAAAGGCTGTCCGGGCGCAAACCTTTAGGCCGGAAACCAAGGCCGCGCCTGCCATTCAGACCGACGCGCTCCCAAAATCCCGGACACCACTGCGCGAAAGCGGGAAGGACGGGAGAGAGTTGGGGACGTTGAACTTCAATCCGACTTGGCGGGCCGCCGGAGCCGCACGTAGAGCGCCCCTTCGCCGCCGTGGCGCGTATGCGCCTCGCCGTAGCTCACCACCATCCGGCGCAGCTCCGCCTCGGCCAGCCACTGGGGCACCAGGCGCTTCAGCACGCCGCGGTCGCGCTCCTCGTAGAACGGCCGGTCCGCGTCGTCCGCGCGCGCGCCGCCCTTGCCGGTGATCACCAGCACGTGGCGGTGGCCCCGGGCCTGCGCCCGGATCAAGAAAGCGCGGAGCGCACGGTAGGCCTCCTCCTGGCGCAGGCCGTGCAGGTCCAGGCGCGCGTCGACGGAGCGGCGGCCCGCGCCGAGCTGGCGCTTGTCGCGCCGGTCGATGGCGGCGACGGGCGGCGGCGTCTTCGGGGCGGCAGGCTTGGCGGGTGTAGGCTTGCGCGGCCGTGCCTCGGGCGGCGGCCTGTCATTTGCCGGCCCTGGCTTCGCGGCCTCGCGGCCTTCCGGCGGCGCCGGGCCCGTCACCCGGTCCCGGCCCTTCTCCAGCGGCCGCGCGGTCTTGGCGACGCGCGACCAGAGCGCGGCGTCTTCCTCGGTCAGACCGGGCTTGCCGGTCGGCGGTGCGGGCGGCTTTCGGCGGTCCTTCGGCAAGCGGGGCCCTATCCCGTTCAAGAATCAGGCAGATCGGACCTCGGTAATAGCACATGGAAGCGGCCCGGGTGCTGGGTGTGCCCCGCGACCGTGCCGGCCTCGGCGCCCGAGCCCCAGAAGATGTCGCCGCGCTCGGGGCCCTTGATGGCCGAGCCTACGTCCTGGGCCACCATCAGGCGATGGAAGCCGGGGTGCCCGTGCACGTCCAGCTCCGGCGCGTCGACCCAGACCGGCGTGCCCAGCGCATGGAAGCCCGGATCGACGGCGAGGCTGCGGCCGGCGGTCAGCGTCACCTCCTGGGCGCCCAGCGGACCGGCCTCGGGGTCCAGGCCGGCGATCTCCTGGAAGAAGATGTAGGAGCGGTTCTCCCACATCAGCGCGCGGGCCTCCTCGGGGCGGGCGCGCAGCCAGGCCGTCAGGGTCTCGGCCGACATGTCTTCCCGGGCGACCTCGCCGCGCTCCACCAGGAGCCGGGAGATGGCGGTGTAGGGATGCCCGTTCTTGGCGGCGTAGGAGAGCCGCAGCACCGTGCCGTCGGGCAGCACGGCGCGGCCGGAGCCCTGCACGTGCATCATGAAGGCCGCCACCGGATCGTCGAGAAAAACCAGCTCCAGCCCGCGGCCCTTAAGCGCGCCCTGCTCGATGGCCTTGCGGGTCGGATAGGGCGCCATGCCGTCGGCGGTCTTGCGACCGGCGGTCATCCGCTCGCCGAGCGTGCCCCGCCGCTCGTGCGGCACCAGCACGACCAGATCGTCCGGCTTGCGGTAGACGGGCACGTTGAACCTGTCGGTCTCGCTGCGCGACGCCGTCAGCTCGGGCTCGAAATATCCGGTGAGAAACCCCCGGCCTCTGGCATGCAGGACCGCATGCGGCACGAAATGGGATTCGAAGAAGGCCTTCGCCTTCGCGTCGTCCGGCGTCTCCCCCAAAGCCAGCGCCCGCCTGCAGACGGCGCGGAGCGGGCTGGACGCGCTGCCGCCCGAGGCCCGCTCGCGGGCCACCCGGTCGATCCGGACGCAGGAAAGCCGGAAGGCGGCGAAGGCGAGCCCATGCCGGTCCGCCTCCCAGTTCGGGACCTGGTCGAAGCTGCGCGGCGCGAAGCGCGGGGTCTCGGCGGTCATCTCAGCGCGCCCGGACGCCGCGCCGAGGAGGAGGCCGGCGCACAGCGCCAGCGCCGCAACGGCAGGCGTAAGAGGAAAGAGCCGGGGTAGCCATCGATCGAGGCGGATGCCGCCCGAGGTCAGCGCGCCGCGGTCTGCGGGTGTCCCATCAGTTGGCGGCTTCGGTGGCAACCAGCTTCCAGTTCGGGTCCGAGGACGAGGCCTCGCGCGAGAACGTCCAGATGTCCGTCACCTCGCGGAC
>JAKSBI010000165.1 GCA_022361215.1 Hyphomicrobiales bacterium
CCGCCAGAACGCCGACGCAAAGTCTCCTCCTCATGGTCCCTCTCCGCACGCATCCGCACATGTCTCCAGTCTCGGTACGGGACCGGAGGTCGATAGAAGATTCGGGGTCCTGGGGCGTTTGCCGCACCCGCTCGCGGGGCTTAAAGACCGCCCGAAGCCGACATGTCTCCCGCGTCGCTCGGGCCGGGGCAGCACAAATCCCGCGGCGGCACCCCTGTCACGGCGCCAATTTGACACAGCCCCCGGCGAAAAGGCGAGCGTAAATTAGCCGCGGGCAACATGGCCGTGGCGCGATTGCCTTCGCATTCCCACTTTGCCATGATCCAGCCGCGATAATGACCTAGGCGGAGGCGCATGCCAGCTCAAAAGTATTGTGTCATCGGCGCAGGGGCATCGGGCCTCGCGGTCGCAAAGAACTTCAAACAACGCGGAATTCCCTTCGAGTGCCTGGAGCGCGAAGCGGATATGGGCGGGGTTTGGAACGCCGATACGCCGTCCGGCGTGGTCTACGAGACCACGCATATGCTGTCCTCGAAGGAGCACACCCCCTTCGAAGACTTCCCCATGCCCGACGACTATCCGATGTATCCGAGCCACACGCTCTCGCTCGCCTATCTGCGCCAGTATGCAGAGCATTTCGGGCTTATCGACAGCATCGCATTCGGCAAGACCGTGGAGCGCGTGACGGCCGGCGACGACGGCTGGCGGGTGCAGGTCGCCGGCGAGACGCGCGAGCGCGTCTATGCCGGTCTGGTGCTTGCCAACGGCCATCACGACAAGCCCCGGCGCCCGTCCTACGAAGGCGCCTTCGCGGGCGACATCATCCACTCCCGCGACTACCGCTCGCCGACGCAGCTTCAGGGCAAACGGGTGCTGGTGGTGGGCGCCGGCAACTCGGGCGCGGACATCGCGACCGATGCCTCCCATCACGCCGCCGCGGCCTATCTCAGCATGCGGCGCGGCACCTATTTCATCAGCAAGTATACGCTCGGCCTGCCGACCGACGACGTGGTCGAGTATCTGGAGCGGCTGCCGCTGCCGCGCTGGCTGAAGAAGCGCTTTTACGGCCTGTCGAACTGGATCCTCTCCGGGCCGCCCACCAGGTACGGCCTGCCGAAGCCTGCGCACAACATCATCGACTCCCATCCGACCGTGAACTCGGAGCTGCCGAGCCAGGTCGCGCATGGCCGTGTGACGGTCAAGCCCGACATCGCCTCGTTCTCCGGCAACCAGGTGCAGTTCGTGGACGGCTCCACGGCGGATGTCGACCTGGTGGTCTTCGCCACCGGCTATCAGATGAGCTTTCCGTTCATCGACAACGGCCTCATCATCGGGTCCGACGGCCGTCCCAACCTCTTCCTCAACGTTTTCCACCCGGAGCGCGACGACTTTTTCGTGGCCGGCCTGGTGCAGGCCAACGGCAGCATGTGGCGGCTGGCGGACAGTCAGGCCCAGCTCATCGC
>JAKSBI010000007.1 GCA_022361215.1 Hyphomicrobiales bacterium
GCGGGCCTGCTCCTTCAGATTGGTGAACTGGCCGCCCGGCATCTCGTGCAGATAGACCTCGGAGGCGCCGGACAGGAGATCGCTCTCGAAGGCGCGGTACTGCCGGCGCACGGTCTCGAAATAGTCGGAGAAGCGCCGGATCGTCTCGGGCTCCAGCCCGGTATCCCGTGCGCCGCCCTGCAGCGCGCAGACCAGCGAACCCAGATTGGGCTGCGAGGTGGTGCCCGAGAGCGAGTCCACCGCCGCGTCGAAGACGTCGACGCCGGCCTCGACCGCGGCCAGCACCGTGGCCGCCGCGATGCCGGAGGTGTCGTGGGTGTGCAGGTGCACGGGCAGGCCGGTCTCCGCCTTCAGCGTCTCCACCAGTACCCGCGCCGCAGCCGGCTTCAGAATGCCGGCCATGTCCTTGATGCACAGGATGTGGCTGCCCGCGGCCTTCAGCTCGCCGGCCAGGCCCGCATAGTAGTCGAGGTCGTATTTCGGCCGGTTCGGGTCGAGCAGGTCGCCGGTGTAGCAGATGGTACCTTCGAGCAGCTTGCCCGACTCCAATACCGCCTCCATGGACACCTTCATGTTCTCGACCCAGTTGAGCGAGTCGAAGACGCGGAAGAGATCGACGCCCGACGCCGCCGCCCGGCGCACGAACTCGCGCACCACATTGTCCGGATAGCTCGTGTAGCCGACGCCGTTGGCACCGCGGAACAGCATCTGAAAGAGCACGTTCGGGATGCGCGCCCTGAGGTCGGTGAGGCGCTTCCAGGGGCATTCCTTGAGGAAGCGCATGGCCACGTCGAAGGTGGCGCCGCCCCAGCACTCCAGGCTGAAGAGGCCCGAGAGATCGCTTGCATAGGCGTCGGCCGCGCGGACCATGTCGAAGCTGCGCATGCGGGTGGCGAGCAGCGACTGATGCGAGTCCCGCAACGTCGTGTCGGTGACGAGCGGGCGCGTCTCGGCCAGCATCCAGCGGGCGAAGTCTTCCGGCCCGAGCCGTTCGAGGCGGTCGCGGGTGCCCTCGGGAACCGGTCCGGCGGACGCCGCCGGCGGATTCGGCAGCCCGTGCCAGTCCGGCTCCGGCCGGCCGGCCACCTCCGGATTGCCGTTGACCGTGACGTCGGCGATGAAGTTCAGGAGCCGCGTGGCGCGGTCCCGGCGACGGTCGAAGTCGAACAGCTCCGGCGTCTCGTCGATGAAGCGGGTGGTGTAGTCCGCCGTCCTGAAGCTCGGGTGGTTGATCAGGTTCTCGACGAAGACCAGATTGGTGGCCACGCCGCGGATGCGGAACTCGCGCAGCGCCCGGTCCATGCGCGCGATGGCCTCGTCGGCCGACGGCGCCCAGCAGGTCACCTTCTCCAGCATCGAGTCGTAGTAGCGGGTGATGATGGCGCCCGAATAGGCGGTGCCGCCGTCGAGGCGGACGCCGAAGCCGGTGGCGCCGCGATAGGCGGTGATGCGCCCGTAGTCGGGCACGAAGTTGGCCTCCGGATCCTCGGTGGTGATGCGGCATTGCAGGGCGTGGCCGTGGAGCTTGATGTCCTCCTGGGCCGGAATGCCGGTCTCGTCCACATGCCCGATGCGGCCGCCCTCGGCGATGCGGATCTGGGCCTTGACGATGTCGAGGCCGGTGACCTCCTCGGTGACCGTGTGCTCGACCTGGATGCGCGGGTTCACCTCGATGAAGTAGAAGGCGCCGGTGTCGGCATCCATCAGGAACTCGGCGGTGCCCGCGTTCACGTAGCCCGCCTTGCGGGCGAGGCTGAGCGCTGCCGCGCACAGCTCTTCGCGCCGGCCGGTATCGAGATAGGGCGCGGGGGCGCGCTCGACCACCTTCTGGTTGCGCCGCTGCACCGTGCAGTCGCGCTCGAACAGATGCACGATGGTGCCGTGGGCATCGCCCAGAAGCTGCACCTCCACATGGCGGGCGCGCTCGACCAGCTTCTCCAGATAAACCTCGCCATTGCCGAAGGCGGCCTCCGCCTCGCTGCGGCCGGCGACCACCTCTTTCTCCAGCTCGTCCTCCGAGGCGATCACGCGCATGCCGCGGCCGCCGCCGCCCCAGGAGGCTTTCAGCATGACCGGGTAGCCGACCTCCGCCGCCATCTTCCGCACGGCTTCCATGTCCTCCGGCAGCGGGCCGGTGGCCGGCATCACCGGCGTGCCCGCTTCTTCCGCGAGCGCCCGCGCCGAGACCTTGTTGCCGAGCGCCCGCATCACCTCGGGCGGCGGCCCGACGAAGGTAATGCCTTGCTTTTGACAGGCCTCGACCAGATCCGGGTTCTCCGACAGGAAGCCGTAGCCCGGGTGCAGGGCGTCGCAGCCCGCGGCCTTGGCCACGCGCATGATCTCGTCGATGGAGAGATAGGCACGGACCGGCCCCAGCCCCTCGCCCACCAGATAGCTCTCGTCGGCCTTGAAGCGGTGCAGGGCCAGCCGGTCCTCATGGGCGTAGACGGCGACGGTGCGGATGCCGAGCTCGTTGGCGGCCCGCAGTACGCGGATCGCGATCTCGCCACGATTGGCCACCAGGATTTTACTGATCTTCGTGTTCGGCACGGGACGGCGCTCCTTGCATATCGGGGCACGGCGCGCGCCCGGAACCGTTGTCAGGCTCCGCCTGCATGCCCCGAGCCCGGCGCAAGATCAAGCGTCCGGCGGACGCACCCTGTGGCCCGCGCCCCTTCGGCGCTCGAAGGTCCGGCTTGCGCATCGCGATGCCGGGCCGCATGTGCGGAGCAGCATGCGACACCTTCTTCGACGGCTCTGGCACGCCACCGAGACCGGGATGGACGCGATCATCTGGCTTCACCACGTGATCATGCTCTATCTCTGCCTGGCCTGGCTGCTGCCGCTCACCGGCCTCGTCTTCTTCTCCTGGCTGATCTTCGACCTGCGTCCCCTGATCCGCGGCCATATCGACACGGTGCTTCTCTACAGCCTGGCCAGCTTCCCGCCCTGGTTCTGTCTCTGCCTTTACTCGGTGTTCGGCAAGCGGCCCGAAGCCCGCCACATCGCGGACTGGATCGACATGGCGCCGGTCGCCGCCGGCTTTCTCTTTCTCGGCGCCGGCGGCATTCTCTGGGCCTTCGGGGTTATTTGAGGGTCGCGACTTCTCTTGAGCGGCGCGGTCCTCTAAAGTTCCGGGCCTTCGACTCCTGCCCCTGAGAGCCCCGACTTGCTTGCCACCATAGAGCGCCTGACAGGCACCCCCTGGAAGCAGCAGGGACCGGCCGTCCTGGTCGGGCTCGGCCATGGCGCCACCCATTGGATCATCGCCACCTTCTACGTCCTGCTGCCCTATATCTCCGAGACGCTCGGCCTGAGCTATGCGGAGGCGGGCGGGCTGGTGACGCTGTTCCATGCCGCCTCGTTCACGGCCAATCTCGGCAGCGGCGCGGTGGTCGATATCGGCGGGCGGCGGGTGCGGGTGCTGGCGGCGTCGCTGGCGGTGGGCGCCGCGGCGCTGGTCGCCGTCGGATTTGCCGGCAGCGTGGCCTGGCTGGTGGCACCGGTGGTGCTGATCGGGCTCACCAACAATCTCTGGCATCCGGCGGCCATCTCCTTCCTGTCGCGGCGTTATCCGGACGCGCGCGGCTTCGCGCTCTCGATCCACACGCTCGGCGCCACGGTCGGCGACATGCTGGCGCCGCTGGCGGCGGGCGTCCTGCTGCTGGCGCTGAGCTGGCAGGGCACGGCCTCGCTCAACGCGCTGCCGATCTTCGTCATGGCGGCGGTGCTGGTGCTGACGCTGAAGGAGACCAAGGCCGCGCCGATCGGCCGGGCGGACGGGCAGTCGAGCTTGCATGCCTATCTGCAAGGCGTCGGCGGGCTGGTGCGCGACCGCAACATCATCGGGCTCTGCGCGATGGCGGGCTTCCGCTCCATGACCCAGAACGGCCTGCTGGTCTTCATCCCGCTCTATCTGGTGGGCGTGCTGGAGGCGAGCCCGCTGGTGCTCGGCGTCGCGGTGATGGCCATGCAGGCCGGCGGCCTCTTCGCCGGGCCGATCGCCGGCGCCTGGTCGGACCGCGCCGGGCGCCAGCCGGTGGTGCTGGCCGGGCTGGCGGCGACCACGCTTCTGGTGGCGGGGCTGACGCTGGTCGAGACCATGGTGCCGTTCATCGCCTTCGTCGCGACGCTCGGCTTCGCGCTCTTCTCGGTGCGGCCGGTGATCCATAGCTGGGCCATGGACCTGGCGGCGGAGGACATGTCGGGCAGCGCCGTGAGCGTGCTGTTCGGGACGCAGTCGGCGTTCACGGTGCTGGTCCCCGTCGCGGGCGGCCTGATCGCGGATGTGTGGGGCCTGACCACCGTCTTCTATATCCTGACCGTCTCCATCGCGGTGGCCACCGCGATCACCTTCTTCCTGCCGGACCCCAGGCACCGGCACGCTCAAGAGAGAAAGACGCAATGACGACAACCGGGACAAAACCATGCGGCGACTTGGGACCAGAGAAGGCGGCGGCGTTCGACTATCTCGACCGCAACGCCGCGCAGATCGCGCTGCTGTCCGACACGCTGTTCTGGTTCGGCGAGCCGAGCCTGCAGGAATACGAGTCCGCCAAGCTGCTCGCCGATGTCCTGGAGGAGGCCGGCTTCGAGCTCGAACGCGGCATTTCCGGGTTCGACACCGGGTTCCTCGCAACCTTCGGCGAGGGCGGGCCGGTCATTGCCCTGCATGCGGAATATGACGGCCTTCCGGACAACTCCCAGCAGCCGGGCGTTCTGGAGAAAAGCGCGA
>JAKSBI010000581.1 GCA_022361215.1 Hyphomicrobiales bacterium
CCCCGCTTGTTCTGTTATATTGTTACAAACAGGATCCTGGGCGCAACCCTTTGGTCCTCGCATTCGGACGCTCTCGAGGCAGGTGTGTCGATTTTGCAACAGCCGGAATGGCTGCCGGCACGGGGATCAACCGGCGCTCACAGCCTCCGCGGGCGCGTCCACGGTCAGCGCATAGACCTCGACCTGTTCGGCCCGGCCGCGCAGCTTGCGCGGCCCCACATGCTCGACGCCGAAGCTGTCGAGCAGGGCGCCGCGGACCGCGCCCGAGAGCAGGACGTTGACCTCCGCCCCCACATTGCCGACGAACTTGCCGGCCTCCTGGAGCCGCTGCGCCACGTTCACGGAATCGCCCACCACCGTGTAGTTCAAGCGCCCGGGGCTGCCGATATTGCCGACCACGACCCGGCCCAGATGGATGCCGACGGTCAATCGCACCTGCGGGCCGCCCTCCTTGTCCTGGCGGATATTGTAGTGGCGGACGGCATCGGCGATGGCCAGGGCCGCGTGGCAGGCACGGTCGGCGGCGTCCTCGTAGGTCTCCGGCGCGCCCCAGATGGCCATGACGCTGTCGCCCATATATTTGTCCACCGTGCCGCCCTCGGCCTCGACGCAGTCGGCGACCATGGTGAAATGCTCGATCAGGAAGTCCGCCGTCGTCGGCGCGGTCATGGCCTCCGAGATGGTGGTGAAGCCGACGATATCGGTGAACATCACCACCACCTCGCGATAGGTGGATTCGATAGCCTCGTCGTGGTGCAGGCGGATCAGATGCGTCACCAGCGTCTTCGGCACGTAGCGCTCGAACCAGCGCAGGCCGTCGAGCATGGTGTTGAAGGAATGGGCGGCGTCGTTGAGCTCGCGAAAGAAGCTGCCGGGGATGCGCTCCACGCTCGCCAGGTCGAGATCGTGGATGCGCTTGGAGCCGTCCGCCAGCCGGCGCACCGGGCGGGCGATCTCGCGGCCGATATAGGCGGCCACCAGCGCCGAGAGACCGGACATCAGCAGGCAGATGACAAAGGCCCATCTCAGCCGGTAGGCCTCCGAGAGCAGATCGTGCGCCTCGAAATAGGTGCCCACGAGCAGAGGCTTGTCGGTGAAGCCTTCGAGCGGCTGGTGAAGAATGATGTAGGTCTGCTCGCCGAACGCGGCGAAGCCGATGCCCGGCCCCGATATGATGCGCTGCGACAGGCCGACGCGCTCGGGCGGGTCCCACATGGAGACGACCACCGGGTCCGCGAAGCTCTTCTGGCGCGGCAGCGGCGTCAGCCCGGTCAGGCCGGCATAGCCGAAGGCCATCAGAGGGTGCGCCAGCACGGCGTCGCGGCCATAGAGGATGAAGGCGTTGGCGCCGAAGTCGGTCTGCAGATCGGCGATGAACGCGGAGAGCCCGCGCGCGGAGACGAATGCGGAGACGACGCCGACCATGACGCCGTCCTTCACCACGGGCTGGTGATAGTTCAGGACCGCCTCCTTGTGATCCTGCAGCCAGAGCAGCGCGCCCCAATGGGACCTGCGATCCGTCTTGGCGTTGTCCACGAGCCTCCTCAGGTCGTCGTCGCCTTTCACGGACCGGAACATGGGCCGCGTCCCGCCGGGACGGTCGCTCTGGCGAACCGCGCCGACCAGGCGGTAACTCGTGTCGATGAACTGGATGCGGGTGATTTGCGGCGTCGCCGCCAGAGCGCCGAGCAGCAGGCTGGTGAACGCCTCGTCCGCGCTCGGCTCGATCTCGCCCGAGCTGATCTGGTCGCTTATGAAGTCGACCTGATGCTCCGCCGACTCCAGGAACTGCCGCGTCCAGTTGATCTCCGAGCGAATCAGCAGCTCCGCCTTCTTGCGCAGGAGATCGATGGTGTTCTGGTAGCCGATGACCAGCCCGATGCCGAGAACCCCCGCGACCGAGGTCAGAACGAAGAACCCCAATCCCAAACCCAACGCGACGGACATGGACGCCTTCCATGTACCGCCGACGCGCTGAAGTTTCTGTCCCAGCCAGCGCATCCCAGTCATCCCTCTGCCCCCGGAAATCCCAGTCTAGCCCAACTGCTTGATCTCAAGCAAAAAAGGGGTGCCCGCGCGCCGAACATGCCCCTCCGGAGAAAAACAGATGGACCGTGGCCGGGGTTTATGTCGGGCCGGGCCGCACCCAATATCTATGGGGTCGACGTGTGCCTGGCGTGCCCCGGCTGCGACGAGCCCCGCTGTTGGCCTTGGAGACGCCGGAGATCGATCGCCAGGCCCGTCCGCCGGTCCGCGGCTGGCCGCCGTAAGCGGCCGTAAAGGACCGGATGCTATGCTAACGGGTCTTGGAGAAGGCAACACCGCAATGAACGAGGACTCAGGTCGGATGGTGCAGGCAGGGAGGGGACGCATGGAAGCCCTGGCACGGGGCTTCGCTGCGATGGCGATGGTACTGGCATGCGCGCTTGCAGCCGCGGGCGGCGCCCGGGCCGCCTATGACGGGGCGGACGCCCTCAGGAAGTTCTTCGGCAACTACGAGGGCTACACCATCTCCTCCCGGGACGAGGGCCTCTCCAAGCGCGATCTCAACATCGAGATCAAGCCCTATGACGACGACGGGTTCACGGTGAAGTGGACCACCGTGCTGAAAAAGGCCGACGGCAAGGTCAGAAGCAAGGCCTACACCGTCAACTTCCTGCCGAGCTCCCGGAGGTCCGTCTATGCCGCCGCCGCCAAGAAGGACCTGTTCGGTCACATGAAGCCGCTCAATCCCCTCGAAGGCGACCCGTATGTCTGGGCGGCCGTGGACGGCGACACCTTGACGGTGCGCTCCCTGCACATCGCCAAGACCGGCGGCTACGAGATCCAGGTCTATGGCCGCACCCTGACCAAGGACGGCATGACCACCCGGTTCGAGCGCGTGCGCGACGGCGAGAACCTGAAGATCATCGAGGGCGTCCTCAAGCGCGTCTCCAGATAGCCCACCGGTCCTCCCGAGGCCCCGCGCACCCTGTGTCAGACTTGTAATGGGCATGTAATTGAAGGGCATGTAGTATCGGCGGTGACAGGCGCACGTTCGCAGCCGCGGACGCGCGTCACGATGGTGCACGGCATAGATCTGGGAGATTCAAAGTATGCGCCCAATGTCCCGTCCGGTTCTGGTTGCCGCCACGGTCTTTGCAATGGCCGCGGCGCTGTTTGCCAACCCTCATCCCGCCAATGCGGAAGACTGCCCCCGCGGCACACTCGACAAGGCCTATTGCGACCGCGACGGCGATCTCGTCGCGGACCTGCCGACCGATCCCAAGAAATGGGTCGACCCCGATACGATCATCTTCTCCTACACACCGGTCGAGGACCCGGCCGTCTACCAGAAGGTCTGGGACGGCTTCATCAAGCACATGGCCGAGGTGACCGGAAAGAAAGTGGTGTTCTTCCCCGTCCAGTCCTACGCCGCGCAATACGAGGCCATGCGCTCGGGCCGCCTGCATATCGCCGGCGTGAACACGGGCGGCAACCCGGTGGCGGTGAGCTGCGCCGGCTTCGTGCCCTTCGCCATGATGGCCTCGAAGGACGGCTCCTTCGGCTACGAGATGGAGATCATCGTGCCCGCCGACAGCCCGCTGAAGTCGCCCGCAGACCTCAAGGGCAAGAAGCTGGCCTTCACCTCGCCCACCTCGAACTCCGGCTTCAAGGCTCCGTCCGCGATCCTCAAATCCGAGTTCGGCCTGGTCGCCAAGAAGGATTTCGACACGGCGTTCTCGGGCAAGCACGACAACTCCATCCTCGGCGTGGCCAACAAGGACTACGAGGCCGCCGCCGTCGCCAACTCCGTGCTGAAGCGCATGATCGACCGCAAGGTGGTGGACCCGGCCAAGATCCGCACCATCTACCGGTCGCAGACCTTCCCGACCACGGGCTACGGCCACGCCCACAATCTGCACCCCGAGGTGGCGGCCAGGATCCGGCAGGCCTTCTTCACCTTCCCCTGGGAGGGCTCCGACCTGCAGAAGGAGTTCAAGAAGGAAGGCCGCTTCATCTCGATCCACCACAAGCACGACTGGGACGTGATTCGGAAGATCGATGCGGCCAACGACGTGACATACACGTGCAAATAGCGGTTCGCGGGCCCGCCCGGCGCGGTTTCGGCACAGCCGAGGCCGCGGCGCGGACGGGCCCCGCCGCGATCGCCACCGGGGGGTATCGCTCATGCTGAAGCTGGTCGGGCTCTTCAAGCGCTACCGGACAGGCGACGAGGCGCTGAAGACCATCGACCTCGACGTGCCCGACGGCCAGGTCATGGCGCTGATCGGCCCCTCCGGCGCCGGCAAGTCGACGCTGATCCGCTGCGTCAACCGGCTCGTCGAGCCGACGTCGGGACAGATCTTCCTGAACGACCTCCAGCTCACCGCGCTGAGCCAGCGCCAGCTCCGCCGGGCGCGCCGACGCATGGGCATGATCTTTCAGGAATACGCCCTGGTGGAGCGTCTGTCGGTGATGGAGAACGTGCTCTCGGGCCGGCTCGGCTATGTCAGCTTCTGGCGAAGCTGGTTCCGGCGCTTCCCGCAGCCCGACATCGACGAGGCGTTTCGGCTGCTGGAGCGCGTCGGCCTCGCGCACATGGTCGACAAGCGCGCCGACGAGCTCTCGGGCGGCCAGCGCCAGCGCGTCGGCATCTGCCGCGCCTTGATCCAGAACCCGGAGCTGCGGCTGGTCGACGAGCCGACCGCATCCCTCGACCCGAAGACGTCGCGCCAGATCATGCGGCTGATCCGCGAGCTCTGCGAGGAGCGCAAGCTGGCCGCCATCATCAACATCCACGACGTGCTCCTGGCCCAGATGTTCGCCAAGCGCATCGTCGGGCTGCGGCTCGGCGAGATCGTCTATGACGGCCCGCCCGAGGGCCTGACCCCGGAGGTGCTCACCGAGATCTATGGCGAGGAGGACTGGTCGGCGACGATCCGCAAGGTGGACGAGGAAGACGACCGGCCCGCGGCGGAGACCGAGACGGAGGCCGACGAGCACCACGAGATCCAGCCGGATCGCGACCGGCTCGCCGGCCTGACCTGAGGCACCCATGACCGCCGCCGCCGTCCCGTCCCGCCGCTGGCGCAAGCCGCCCTTCATCAAGGACGCCCGCCTGCGCTGGCTGCTGGCGCTCGGCATCGCGGTCTACCTGGCGCTGGCCATCGGCACCACGGAGGTGAACTGGGCCCGCGTCTGGGAAGGGCTTCCCCGCGGCCGGCAATTCATCGCGGCCTTCTTCCCGCCGGACTTCACCAGCCGCTGGGCCGAGATCGTCGACGGCATCTATGAGAGCCTGTGGATGACCGTGGCCTCGACCGTGGTCGGCATCGCGCTCTCGATTCCGATCGGACTCGGCGCCGCGCGCAATCTGGCGCCGCTGCCCGTCTACTACGTCTGCCGCGGCATTCTGGCGGTGTCGCGCAGCTTCCAGGAGGTGATCCTGGCCATCTTC
>JAKSBI010000301.1 GCA_022361215.1 Hyphomicrobiales bacterium
GCCGATCTGCATCGACACCTACAAGCGCCTCCTCGGCGGCCTGAAGTCGCTCGCCCTGCCCGAGCTGCCGCCCGAGCTTGCCCGGATGTCGCTGCTGGTCGGGAGCTTCGATTATGCCGGAACCCGCTTCGTCGGCGAGCTCGCGGCGCGGGTCGCGCGCGTGATCGCCATCGAGGGCGGCGGGCACTTCCCCTTTCACGAGGCGCCCGAGGCCTTTCGTATCGCGGTCGAAAAGGTTTTTCGTTAGCCGCGCCGTCGAGCGCGCAGGATCAGAACTTGATGCCGGCGGTCAGCGTGAACAGGTTCCCCTCGAACCTGTTCTCCACGTCGAACTCGTGCAGCCACTTCAGGGAGAGATAGCCCTGCCGGCCGGCGACCTTCGGCCGGTAGATCAGCGCCGGGCCGATGGACGACGCCCTGCCCTTGAAAGAGCCCAGGACCGCGCCGGTGCCGCTGTCGCCCGTGATCTGGCGGTAGAAGGAGCCATGCAGGCCCATCGCGAACTTGGGCGAGAAGATCCGGTTCACCATGACGTCCATGTGGAACTCGGTGCCCGAGCGGTAGTTCGTGGTCGGGTTCTGCGTGTTCACCAGGATGCCGGGGATGACGGTCACCTCGATGCCCGCGTCCAGGTCGAGCCAGGTGGCGGCCAGCACCGTGTCGAAGCTCCACTGGTTGCGGCTGACGGTGGCCAGGTTGGCGACGTCGTAGTCGCCGGTGGGCGCGGTGACGGTCTGGTAGAGATTGAGGTTCAGCCGGCCGAGCTGCCAATAGAGCGACACCGGGATGATGCCGATGTCGCCCAGGCCGAAATCGTCGAACGCCAGGGAGGCGGGCCCGAGCGGCGTCTGCACGTCCGCGTCCACCGAGACCTTCAGAAGGGGAATGCGCACGCTGGCCGCATAGCGCGCGCCGAGGATTTTCTTGTCCGTGACCCAGAAGCCGCGGATCAGATTGAGGTAGAGCGCACCGTCGATCTCGCCGTCGATCTGGCCCGGCAGAATCGGGTCCGTCGGCGTCGCCGTGTAATAGGTGTTGGTGGTGAACCAGTAGTGTCCCGGCTCCGGCGCCAGCCCGGCGGCGATGTCGCCGTAGAGGCCGGGCAAATAGTAGCTGATACCGCCTTCGGCGGCGCGCGCGGACGGCACCGTCCAGTATTGAAACAGCGCAGCGATGGCCAGGCCGACCAGCCACATGGCCGGCCCGCGGCGACCGCCGGCCCCGATTTGTCTGATGATCCGGCGCCCCAACACGCCTCAGCTCCCTCGACCTTCCCCCGCCAGGAGCCAGCTTTGCATGGACCTCCGCAATCGGCCGCAGCCGCCGTGACGGAACTCCACAAGCTTTTGTGAAAAAACGGACTTTGCTCCTGGGCTTCTGCACCATAGAGCGTTCCAGGCAACGCCGGAAGGCCAAGCTTGGCCGCCGGCAGACTAATCCGGACGGGGCGTGACATTTTCGCAACGGCCGCCGGCGCGCCGACCCTCGGATCGGTCAAGTAAGGCCACC
>JAKSBI010000395.1 GCA_022361215.1 Hyphomicrobiales bacterium
GGTCAATCCTCAAGAATGCGCCCATCGTAATCCTCGATGAGCCTACGGCATCGGTGGATCCCCAGAACGAGAGCGAAATCCAAAAGGCGATCACAAACCTCGTCGCCGAAAACACCGTGCTTATGATTGCGCATCGCTTATCGACCATCGTTCACGCCCACCAGATACTGGTCATGGATCAGGGGCGCGTGATCGGATGCGGCCAGCACGAATCCTTGCTAACGAACTGCCCGCTTTATCGGTCGCTATGGGACCGTCAAAATCTGGATGTCGCGCCCGGCTTGGCCAAAACACGGCCATGAAGCCGAATGAGGTCAGGCTCGGCCAGAAGCATGGCCGCACGCGCATTTGGGCCAAGAAAGGGACGCCGCCCTCATGCTGCCCAAGCCAACACAGGCGCCATGCAACTGCACCTCGACGAGATCAACAGAAATGTCACCGCCAAGGCGCACGCCGTCGTCCTCATGGACTGCGCCGGTTGGCACAAGACCGACGCTGAAACTGCCCAAAAACCTCACCATTATCCTGCTGCCGTCGCGCTCGCCGGAGCTCAACCCGGTTGAGAACGTCTGGCAATACCAGCGCCACAACTGGCACTTCAACTGCGTCTTCGAAGACTATCAGGCCATCTTCCACGCCGGCTGACAGGCGTGGAACAAGTTCATCGCACAGCCCCAAACCATCATGTCAATCGAAATGCGGGATTGGGCTCACACAGGTCGATCACTACCGCCGTTGGTATAAAATCAACTTCAACTCATGCCTCTACGATGATCGTTTGCCTGTCACGATCAGGTTTTCAGATGCAGTAGGGGACGTTTTGGTATCAGCGCCGATGGACGGTGAGCCGAAATTGCGGTTCAAATATTACATCTAGTGCTGTGGCATTTCATTTCGTCACCAGTATTAGATTGAATTGGAGAGCATCATGTTCCCGTCAGAATTCAATGCAGATACTATATTATGAAAATTATTCACCCCAAGCTGCGACGTTGAATCACTATGCCGCTGCTTGGAAAAGACCCTGCTGCTGACGACGGTTGCGGGACCCCGCAACCAACATGACCTACCGCACCGACGGGTCGCCTTAATCAGGCGGCTCGTTTTGTTTGTGGCCAGCGTCAGGATGCCTGCGGGATCGCCATCCGATCTCACGCAACTCGCCTCGATACCTCTGCACGGCGGTCTTCAAACAGCGCCATCACTTGACTGCAAGTTTGCGATCAGCTCCTTGCCCGGGCAGGCAAGCAACCTGTCGGAGTTCGTGCGACAATGCTCACGATCTTTCTTTCCGTCTCCCGGTATGATTGAAGCCTTGCGACTGAAGGCGCCGCCGAGCGAGCGTCATGTAATGTCACATTACTGAGATTATGCCGGCCTAGATAAGGGTTTAGGGTGCGTTCGACGCCGCGACACCGCATGCTCAGGGTTCGGAGGCGGCCCGGTGCCTCGGCGCCGATTTGCCAATTATGACGTCTCGCGGGACGGGCGGCGTGCGCCTCGCGCCGCTGCCATATCTGAACCAGGGCAAGAGCTTTTTGCACGCGGACGCTGGCGCGCGGCGGTCGAAGCCACGGTCCGCGCGATCGGGACATCGAAGGTCGGGATGGCGTGACCGAGCAGATCGTCAATGCAGAGGCTGCGACGGCTTGGACCGTTTTCGGGGCTTATGAGCGCTCGAGCGCATTTCTTGGCGCGTGGCTGACGCTGCAATGCGAGAGCCTGACGGGCGTGGAGCGCGGCTGGCTGTTTCTGGCTGCCGGCGAGACCGAAGAGACCGCGGCGCCGATCGTCTATCCCTCGGGCGCCGGTGCGCGGAGCGACAGCGCCGTGGACGACATTGTCGAGCAGTCGCGGGAGCTGGGCCAGGGCATCGTTCTGCCGGGCGGCGCGGAAGGGACGCCGGCCCTGCTGGCCTATCCGATCACCGACGACGGGGCGGTTCTCGCGGTGGTCGTGGTCCGCCTGTCGGTTGCTGACACGGCGATGCTGGAGCCGGCCATGCGACAGCTCCAATGGGGGGCCGGGTGGGTGCTCGACTGGACCCGCCGGCAGCAGCGTTTCTCCGGGCGTGCAGACCCGGTTGACGTGGCGGAGGTCTTCAAGGTGTTCGCTGCGGCGGTCGGGCCGGAGGCATTCGGCGAGGCGTGCGCGGCCCTGACCACGCAGCTGGCGGATCTGCTGTCCCTCGACCGCGCAAGCCTGGGCTTCCAGCGCCGCCACAGGATGCGCATCGTCGCCGTCTCCCATGCCTCCCAGACCGACCCGCGCACGGACACCGTCCGCCGCATCCAGGAGGCCATGACGGAGGCGGCCGACCAGAGCGCGGTCATCGTGGTGCCGCGCGGCCCGGTGGATGACGGGATCATCACGAAACGGCACGAGGCCGTGCTTGCGGCGCTGGACGGCGGCGGCGTCGCCACCTTCCCGCTCGCTAGCGGGGACCGGGTGGTCGGAGCGCTGACCTTGGAGAAGGGTAGCGCCTTCTCGCGGCGCGAGCTCGACCTCTGCGACGCGATCGCCACGTTGAGCGGCCCGGTCCTGGAGGAAAAGCGGCGCAACGACCGCATGTTGCCCGCCAAGGTCGCCGACACCGCCGCCGGGCAGCTCGCGAAACTGCTCGGGCCCCGGTATCTGCTGCGCAAGCTGATTGCGCTTGCCCTGATCGCCACGGTCGGCGCCGCGGTTTTCGCGAAGGCCACCTACCAGGTGTCCGCGCCCGCGGTGACCGAGGCGGAAGCCCGCCGCGTCGTGGCGGCGCCGTTCGACGGATATCTTCTGGAGAGCCACGTCCGCCCGGGCGACACGGTCAAGGTCGGGCAGGCGCTGGCCGGGTTCGACACCGCGGAGCTGGTGCTCGAGCGGCTGGGCGTGCAGGCCGACCGCAACCAGCGCAGCATCAAGTACCAGGACGCCATCGGCAAGTACGAGCTGGCGCAGGCCAAGGTGCTGAAGGCCGAGATCCAGCAGCTCGACGCCCGTCTGGAGTTGCTCGACAGCCGGCTGCGGCGCTCGACCATTCGTGCGCCGATCGACGGCTTCGTGGTCTCGGGCGATCTCAGCCAATCGATCGGCGAGCCGATGTCGACCGGGCAGGAGCTGTTCACGCTGGCGCCGCTGAGCGCCTTCCGGCTGGTCGTCAAGGTGGACGAGCGCGACATCGCCGACATCGCCCCGAGCCAGGCCGGCAGCGTTGTTCTGGCCGCCCTGCCGGACCAGGCATTCGGGTTCCGGGTGCGCCGGGTAACGCCCGTGCTGGAGGCCCTGGACGGGCGCAACGCCTACCGGATCGAGGCGCGCTTCGACGACATCTCCGAGCGCTTCCGCCCGGGTCTGGAGGGGCGCGCGCGCATCGACGTCGGCGAGCGCAACCTGTTCTGGATCTGGACCCACGAGATCGTCGCCTGGCTGCGCCTGCAGGCCTGGGCCTGGCTGCCCTGACGGCTCGGTAGGGCGCCTACGACCATGGCTTTGTTCAGCTCATACTGGTACCGCGTCGGGCCGTTGAAGCCTCGGCTGCGCAGCCACTGCCGAATTCATCGCCACGTGCTGCGCGGTCAGGTCTGGTACGTGGTCGAGGACGCCGGCACCGGCCGCTACTTCCGGTTCCCGCCCGCGGCCTATCAAATCGTCGGCTTGATGGATGGCAGGCGCACCGTCGAGGAGATCTGGCAGGCGGTGGCGGCACGGCTCGGCGACGATCTGCCCACCCAGGATGAGGTGATCGCGCTGCTGGCAAGGTTGCACCAAGCCGACGTCCTGATCACCGACACGGTCCCGAACGTGGCGGAGATCGCCGAGCGCGGGCGCCGGCGCCGGCGTCAGATGTCGCTGCAGCGCCTGACCAACCCCTTCTCGATCAAGGTCCCGCTGCTCGACCCCGATGCCTTTCTCTCCAGATGGCTGCCGCTGGTCCGCCCGCTTTTCTCCGGATGGGGCTTCGCCCTGTGGGTCGTGTTCATGGGCTATGCCCTTCTGCAGACTGGGCTGCACTGGAACGAGCTCACGCACAATCTGATCGATCGCGTTCTCGCCTTCGAGAACATCCTGCTGACCGTCCTGGTCTATCCCCTGGTCAAGGCGGCCCACGAGCTCGGACATGGCTTCGCCGTCAAGCGCTGGGGCGGCGAGGTGCACGAGGTCGGCGTCATCTTCCTGATCTTCATCCCGGTGCCCTATGTGGACGCGACGGCGTCGACAGGGTGGCCCGAGAAGTGGCGGCGCATCACCGTCGCCAGCATGGGCATCGTCGTGGAGCTGACGCTGGCGGCGCTCGCGCTGCTTGTCTGGATCGGCATCGAGCCGGGTCTGACACGCGCCGTCGCGTTCTCCGTGATGATCACGGCCGGCGTCTCCACGCTCCTTTTCAACGGCAACCCGCTGCTGCGCTTCGACGGCTACTATGCCTTTTCCGACGCGATCGAGATCCCCAATTTGGGGCGGCGGGCCAACGCCTATATCGGCTTTCTGTTCCAGCGCTACGCCTTCGGCCGGAAGGAGGCCCAGTCGCCCGCGATATCGGCGGGCGAGGCGCCGTGGCTGTTCTCCTATGCCATCGCCGCCTTCTGCTACCGCATCGTCATCGTGACCGGGATCATCCTGCTGGTTGCCGACAGCTTCTTCGCGCTCGGGACCCTTCTGGCCATCCTGGCGGTTCTGCAGATGGTCGTGATCCCGCTCGCAAAAACCTTCGCCTTCGTCATTCGGGACCCTGGCCTCATGACCGTTCGCCGACGCGCGTTATCGGTGACCGCCGTGCTGTTGCTGCTGGTGGCCGCCCTGGTGTTCACGTTGCCCGTGCCGTACCGCATGGTCGCACAGGGCATTGTCTGGCGGCCGGATCAGTCGCGCATCCTCGCGGCGGCGCCCGGTTTCATCGAAAGCGTCCTCGTCCAGGCGGGTGAGCACGTCGCCGCCCGGCAGCCCGTGGCCCGGCTGAGCAACTCGCAGCTCAGCGCGCGCGTCGCGGAGCTTGACGGCAAGGTCAAGGCGCTTCAGGCCAGCCTGACGGCCGTCGTGACCAAGGGGCCAACCGCCATGGCGCAGGTCCGCGAGCAGCTGGCGCACGCCAATGCCGCCCTGACGCGTGCCCGGCGACGGGTCGCCGAGCTGACCGTGAGCGCGCCAGCCAACGGCCGCTTCGTTCCAGAGCTCCGCGGCGACCCCGGCGGGCGCTATCTGCGGCAGGGCGATCTGATCGGCTACGCCCTCGACCCATCCTCGCCGACCATCCTCAGAGTAGCGGTTCCCGAATCACAGGCCGATCTGATCCGTGCCCGCACCAGGTCGCTGCTGGTGCGCTTCGCCGACCGGCAGCAAAGGACCTATCGGGCGCGCATCGTCAGACAGGTACCGGCGGCCGAGGACAGTCTGCCAAGCGCCGCGCTTTCCACCATCGGTGCGGGGCCCTTCGCCATCGATCCGCAGGAGCCGAAAAGGCTGCGCACGCTGGAGCGCATCTTCGTCTTCGAGTGCGAGGTCCTCGATGCGCCGCCGCTGAGCCGCATCGGTGGCCGCGCTTTCGTACGCTTCGATCTGGGCCAGGCGACGCTTGCCACGCAGATCTACCGGCCCATCCGTCAACTCGTGCTCAAGCAGATGAGGATCTGAACGGCGATGTTCGCGGAGGCCGTCCGACGTCCGATCGTCCCGACCTGGCTCGACGTCTATCCCGAAGAAGCCGACGAGGACGACACCCATCCGCTGAGCGCCATGGCCTCGTGGGCCAGCTTGATGCTGCGCAGGAGTACTCCGTCCTCCCTGCATCGGGCGTGCCTGCGGGCGGCCGTGGCGCGGGTGAACGCCCATGCGGACAGGCTCGCCGACCTCTCCGACCAGGAGCTGCAGGCCATGATCGGCGAAATGCGGCGCGCGCTGCGGGCCGACGGCTTCAAAGGTGCGTCCGTCGAGACGGCATTCGCGCTGGTTCGCGAGATCTGCGCGCGCCGGATCGGGCTCCGGCCCTACGACGTCCAGATCATGGCCGGCTGGGCGCTGCTGAACGGGCAGCTGGCCGAGATGGAGACGGGAGAAGGCAAGACCCTGTCCGCCATCCCACCGGTGGGCACCATCGCGCTTGCCGGCGTGCCTGTGCATGTCTTTACGGTCAACGACTATCTGGCAGAGCGGGATGCGGACTATGGCCGGCCCGTGCTGGAGGCCCTCGGCCTGAGCATCGGCGTGGTCGTGGAGGGCATGGCGCCCGAGGCGCGCCGCGCGGCCTATGCATCGGACGTGGTCTACGGCACCTATAAGCAGATCGTCTTCGACTTTCTCCGCGACCGGCTGGTGCTGCGCGGACGGCCTGACCCGCTGAACGTCAAGGCCGGCCGGCTGGCGGGCGAGAACACCTCCGGCGAGGCTCTGCTCATGCGCGGCCTGCACTGCGCCATCGTCGACGAAGCCGACAGCGTGCTGATCGACGAGGCGCGCACACCGCTGATCCTGTCGCGCAAATCGCGCCGGCCGGACGAGGAAGAGCTCGCCGCCGACGCCATGGCGCTGGCCGGGATGCTCGAGCGCGACGCGCACTACAAGGTGCATCATCTGGAGCGGCGCATCGAGCTCACCGAGGCCGGGCGCCAGCGACTGGCCGCGAAAGCAGGGGCGTTCGGGCCGCTCTTCGCCGGCAAGCGGCGACGCGAGGAGACGGTCGTCCAGGCGCTCTACGGCCTCGCCCTGCTGAAACGCGGCGAGCACTATCTCGTCAAGGACGGCAAGGTCCAGATCATCGACGAGTTCACCGGCCGGACCATGCCGGACCGGACCTGGAGCCACGGCCTGCATCAGATGGTGGAGTTCAAGGAGCAGTGCGAGCCCTCGGCGCAGAGCGAGACCCTGGCGCAGATTACGACGCAGAGGTTCTTTCGCCGTTATCGGCATCTGGCCGGCATGTCGGGAACCGCGCGCGAGGTCGAGGCTGAGCTGTGGTCGGTCTACCGGCTGCCGGTCGTCGGTATCCCCAAGCGCAAGAAGGGCCGGCGCATCGTCGCGCCGGCGCTGGTCATGCGCTCGAAGGCCGACAAATGGGTCAAGGTCGCCGCGCGCACGGTTTCGCTGAAAGCCGGCGGGCAGCCGGTCCTGATCGGAACGCGCACGGTCACGGCGTCCGAGGAGGTCAGCGATGCGCTTGCACGGGCCGGCGTGGCGCACCGGGTCCTGAACGCCGATCAGGACGCGGCGGAGGCCGATATCGTGGCGCAGGCCGGGCACGCCGGCCAGGTGACGGTGGCGACCAACATGGCCGGCCGCGGCACGGACATCGCCCTCGGCGAGGGTGTCGCCGCAGCTGGCGGACTCGCCGTGATTATGACTGAGCGCCACGATTCCGGCCGCATCGACCGGCAGTTGATCGGGCGTTGCGCGCGTCAAGACGATCCGGGACGGGTCGAGATTATCCTTTCGTTAGAGGACGGCCTGGTTATGGTTTCGCCGTGGCAGAAAGTCCTCCGCACTGTCACTGTTCTGTCGTGTGTCGCTCCTAAGTTTGAGCTCTTCTTGGGGCGTTTGATATTCGGCAGGGCGCAGTTGCGCATCGAACGTCTGCACGCGCGCATGCGAAAAACGTGCGTGATCCAGGACAGGCAGCTTTCCAGGCTTTTGGCCTTTTCGGGGCTGCTGGAATGAACGTGTGGGCGTGGCTTGTTGGCAGGGGGCGTAATGCGTACATCGTTACCGGTATTGCTTCTTGCCCTTGGTGTCGTCGCACTCGAAGCCGCTGTCTCCGGTTCGGCGTGGTCGGAGCCTGCACCTGACATCGAGAGCTCGCAATCGGGCAGCTCCGCCACGGAGGCTGCGCCCGCGAAGCCGGACCGGTCCTGGTATGACTGTGTGATCGAGCCCAACAGGATCGTCGAGCTTGGCGGCCCGGTGACGGGGATGCTCGACAAGGTTTTGGTCGAGCGGGGTCAGCGCGTCACGCGCGGTCAGCCGATCGCGGAGCTCGAATCCAGCCTGCAGGTCGCCGAGATCAATCTGGCGAGGGCCAGGGCCGGCGACACGTCGACCATCGATCTGAAAAAGTCTCGCCTGGCGTTCGAAAAGCGCCGGATCGCGCGTAACTCGCGTTTGATGCGCATCGGCATTCTCACGGCGAAGGAGGCGGACGAGATCAAGACCGCCCGCGAGATCGCCGAGGGAGAGCTGCGCGAGGCGGAGCACGGACACCGCCGGGCCCAGCTCGAGCTTGAGCAGGCCAGGGCGAGGTTGGCCTTGCGCACCATCCGCAGCCCGATTGATGGGTTGGTGATCGAGCGCAACCTGGATCCGGGTGAGACCGTCGGCGAAACCCACATCGTGAAAATCGCCGATCTGGATCCGCTTCGCGTCGAGGTGTTCGTGCCCGTGGTCCTGATCGATCGTATCCAGGCCGGCGCTTCCGCGACGATCCGCTTCCGCACCTCCGACGATTTCGAGCTGGCCGGGCATGTCAAAGTCGTGGACAGGGTCGCCGACGTCTCGAGCGGAATGTTCAAGGTCCAGATCAAACTGCCGAACCCGGACTACAGATTTCCGGCCGGCCTCAACTGCAAGGCATCGTTCAGTCTCCACGGCCGTCAGGCATTCACGGCCCCGGCGACATCGCGACTGCAGTTCTCGGAGCGCTAGGACCATGAGGTTGGGGCGGAAGCGTTCGGTCTTTGGCAGACGCGCTGGCGGGAAGGAGCCCGCGCGCCAACAACGTTGACGGGGGGTGTTGCGTTTCGATGTTCCGAATGAGTGCGCGGCGACGCGTTGTGCCGGCCATGCGCAGAGTGGCGATGGTCGGGCTGGTTGGACTGGTCGGCTGCTTTGCGGCGGGGACGTCCCGCGCCGACGATCTCTTGGCTCTCTACAACGCCGCGCTGGAGAGCGATCCCCAGCTAGAGACCGCCGCACTCGAGAAGAAGATCGGGCGCCGGGAGTTCTGGGACGGGCTGTTTGCCTACTTTCCGCGGGTCACGGCCCAGTACGACAAGAAGCGCCGGCAGCAGCGGGTGATCAGCAGTGAGAACACCGTCTTCTCTCTCGGCAAGGCGCATTACGATCTGGACCAGGCTTTTGCCGAGCTGCGCCAGCCGGTGTTCGACTGGGAGGCCGTGGCGACGGCCAGACGCGGCAAGGCGCTGGAGCGGCAGGCCGCGGCGAAGTTCGCAGCAGCCCAGCAACTTCTGATCCTGCGTGTCGCCGAGGCCTA
>JAKSBI010000245.1 GCA_022361215.1 Hyphomicrobiales bacterium
GCCGTAGGCGAGACTGAAGGTCGCCAGGCCCAGGCCGAGCGAGCCGTAGACCCGCAGCGGTCCGAAAATCATCGTCGTGCGCAGGATGTTGAGCAGCGTCTCGAAGCCGTGGCGCAGCCGGACCTTGCTCTTTCCGATGCGCGGGTTGGTCCGAATGTCATGGAACGCGACCGGATAGCCCCGCTCCAGCATGATCATCGTGCTGGTCGTGCTGGCGCTGAACTTGTCCGGCAGCATGGTCAGATAGGGCAATATCGCTTCCTTGTGGAACACGCGCAGGCCGCAGTTCAGATCCCGGTCGACCTTGACGCCGAGCGTGCGGGCCCAGGCACGCAGGATCAGCTTGCCGAAAAACCTGATCGGCTGCTGGCCCACCGACGGGCGCCTGCCGACGACGGCCGCCAGGTGCCGCTCCTGCAAGTGATGAAACATGGCGGCCAAATCCTCGACGCGATGCTCCCCATCGGCGTCGAACCAGGCGATGAAGGTGCCCCGCGCCGTCGCCATGCCCGTCTTCAGCGCGGCGCCGTAGCCCCGATTGAACCGATGGCGGACGATGCGGACGCCGTCCACGCCTCGGGCTTCCTGCAGCGTGGCGTCGTCGCTGCAATCGTCGACCAGGATGATCTCGGCCTGTGGGAAGGACGCCTTCAACGTTCGCAGAGTTTGCGCGACGCCGCCCTCCTCGTTGAAAGCGGGGATCACAATCGATAAATCGCCACTATCCAGCATGGTGGCTCTTTGCCTGTATTTCGGGCGAAACGCCAGTCCGAGAATCGTTTCGCGCAAGGCTCGGCCGGGCGTTCAAGTGGTCTTGATACCAGACCGCGAAAACGAGCAGCGCCCATAGGGCATAGGCGTTGTTCCGCCTGCCGGCCAGGTGGTCCTGCCAAAAAACGCGCACGCCGCCGGCATCGAAATGGTCGGAGAGCGCCTCGCCTTGTGCGACAAGATAGCGCTCGGCGAGCGGCCGCAGCGCCGTGCGCAGCAGTTGGGCCGCCGGCACGTTGAAACCGCGCTTTCTGCCGGCCAAGATCTGGCGCGGAAGCCCGAGCGTCTCGCCGGCGCACCGGAGCACGCGTTTGCCCGGCTGGCCAAGCCGCTGAAGCAGAGCCACGTCGAGCTCGCCTGCCAGCGCGAGCATCCTGCGATCCAGGAACGGCACCCGTATCTCGAGCCCCTGCGCCATGCTCATGAGGTCGGACTTGGCCAGCAGGTCGCCGGGAAGATAGTGGGTCTGGTCGGCCAAAAGGGCTTTGTCGGCCGATGATCCCTTGGCTCCCGAATAGGCCGCGGCATAGCCGGACAGGGGGTCGGTATCCATGTGGTCGCGGAGCGAGGGACCGTAGAGCGTCGCGCTGTCTCTCTCCATCAGGAGCCGGCGCCATTGGGCGTGGGGGCACGCCGCCGGCAGGCCCATGGCGAACCGGCCCACGTCTTCCAGGACGGCGCGCCGGCCGGTGTGCCGGGCGGCTCTCGAAAGGCAAAAGCGCCCGAACGACTGAGCCAGGGATTTCGGCGCGAGGGGCTTCAGGCGGTCGGCGACGCGGGTCGCGGTCAGCGTGGGATAGCCCCCGAAGAACTCGTCCGCCCCATCGCCGGTCAGCGCCACCGTGGAGCGGCTGCGCGCTGCCCGCGCGACCTGCAGAAAGGCATAGGCGCTGGAATCGGCGAGTTGTCCGTCCACCTGCCACGCGATGTTTCGAAAGATGTCGTCCGCGCCGGCCTGCGCGTCCGCGTCGACGATATGGTGGGCGCTGCCGAGAGAGGCCGCGACGGCCTCGGCCATGCCGCTTTCATCGTGGTCCTTGCTGGCGAAGCGCGCCGTGATCATCGTCGGCCGTGCCGACCGGGCGAGCCCGGCACTGATCAGGCTGCTGTCGATGCCGCCGCTCTGCAGAACCGTAATCGGCACGTCGCTGACCAGGTGCTCGGACAGGACACGCGGCCAAAGGTCGGCGAAGCGGTCAAGCGCTTCGCTCATGTCCCGGATGCGACCGCCGCGGGAGGGGGCCCACCATCTGTGGGTCGATGAGCCGTCTCTGTCGAACACGACGGCCGTGCCTGGGGGCACCTGCCGGACGCCGCTCAGGAGCGATGCGTTCGGGTCCGGATAGCCTTGAGCCAGGTAGCTGTGAAGCTGCGCGCCGTCCACCGCCCTGGATTGGCCGGGGTCCGCGAGCAGCCCCTTGACTTCGCTTGCGAAACGGACCGTGACCCCGTCATCGGAGTAAAACAGCGGTTTGATGCCCACATGGTCGCGTGCCAGGATCAAGCGTTGGTGTGTCGCGTCCCAGACCGCGATGGCAAACATGCCGTTCAGCCGCTCGAAGAGGTCGAGGCCCCAGACGGCAAATCCCTCCGGAACGATCTCGGCGTCGCAGTGGCCCTTGCGGCGAAACCCGGTGGCCTTGTGCAGCTCGGCCTCGATGGCGTCGTCATTGTAGATCTCGCCGTTGTAGACCATGGTGGTGGTGCCGGTCGGGCTCGACATGGGTTGCGCGCCGGCGTCGCTCAGGTCGCGAATGGCGAGCCGGCAGTGGCCCAGCCCGACGGACATGTCGGGCGATCGCTCGTCGGAGACGAAATGACCCGTGCCGTCCGGCCCGCGATGGCGGATGGCGTCGACCATCGCCCGCAGGGTACGGTGGCAGATCGGGCGTCCATCCCTGTGAACGATTCCGGCTATTCCACACATGAGGCTGCGGCTGCAGTTGGCTGGCTTGAGATGGAAACAGATACATCCGGCGGCGCGCTCGGCCGCGCTGCCTCTCGACCATAATCCGAACGCTGTCAAGCGCCTAGGGCCTGTGGACACTTACGTTGTGGATGCTGGCGGGAGTGGCCGGAAACCGCTGTTCGCTTGGACGCAGTTGACAGGCCGGATGCGATCCGCCTATGCCGACGCGGCCCAAGGCCAGCCAAGAGAGGCCCAATGGTATCGCGCCTGAGAGCGGTCGCGCGAGCGGTCCTGCCGGTCAAGATGCAGCACGCCTACCGCGTGTTGCGACACACGGTGCTCTTTCCCTGTGAGCGCGAGCTGGTCCATATGCGCCGCTTCCTCGATCCCGGCAAAGTCGCGATCGATGTCGGCGCCAATGTCGGGCTCTACACCAGCGTCCTGGCCCGGCGCGCCAAGCGCGTCATCGCATTCGAGCCCCATCCCGACTGCGCGGACTATCTGCGGCGGCTGGCGATCCGGAACAGCGAGGTCCGCGAAGCGGCTGTCTCGGACCGGGCAGGCACGCGCCGGCTGCGGGTTCCGCTCGACGGCCAGACCTCGCTGCATGCGCTCGGCACCATAGAGACAGGCAATGATTTCCGCTCCGAAGCCCGGGCATCCTCGGTCCGGGAGGTGGCGGTGGAGACCGTGACCCTCGACGACGCGCTCTGCGGGAAGACGCCGTGCGACGACGGGATCGGTTTCATCAAGGTCGACGTCGAAGGGCACGAGCTGGGCGTCCTGAAGGGCGCCGAGCGGGTCGTCGACCGGCATCGGCCGGTTTTTCTCATCGAGGTCGAGTTTCGGCATACGCCGGCGGTTGGCGAGACCTTCAGCTATTTCGAAAGGCACGGCTATGTCGCCAGGGCCGTTCTCGACGACGGTCTTGTGCCCATCGATGCAGAGCAGCTGCGACGGCTTCAGTCCGAAGACCGGCTGGCGAGAAAGCTCAAGGAGCCCGCCTATTTCGGATACGTGAACAATGTCTTCTTCATACCGGCGGAGAAGGAGGACGGGCCGGTGAGGCCAGACTAGGGCCTGTTGACCTTCGAGGTGCGGGCTCCTTGCGGTCTCCAGGAGCTCGGCCAAGAACGGCTCCAAGCTTTGACGTTGCAACGTGTCAGCGTTGGGCTCATTGCGAAAAGGACGCAGTCTGCCGTTCTTTGCGGCAACCAATTCCTGACTTATGATGTGAAAGCGCTATTGCGCGCGGGCGCGGGTTTGTCGACCTTTTTTATGGGGCCGCTCTTCTCCAAAACGATTATTGGTGGCTTCGACTGCGAGTCGGCGGACACAATTCCGCCAAAGCGAGGTCTCGAGTTCATTCGAAGCCGGCGACGAGAATGCCGCGATGTCAGGGGGCGCACATGCAAGCTTTGGATCAAGCTCACTCCAGACCTGTTCTGTCCGGGGTCCTCGTCCGAAGCGCAGACTTTGTCGTCGGCTCTGTTCCTGTCGTTACGGGCAGGACGCTGGCCGTCTGTCGCGTCCTTTTCGGCGGCCTCTTGCTATACTTCGTTTCCATCATGTCCCCCAATTCTTTCACGTCCTTCGCGGCTTCGGGGTCGAAGTATCATTTTGCGACAATAATAGATGAAACCGGAATCATTACTTTTTTGTCGAGCAATCCGGATGCTCGGTTCTTGTTCTACTGGTCCATTGTTGGCTTGTTGGTCCTCTTCATCGCTGGGGCGATGACGCGGATCGCCTACGCGCTCCTGGTTGTCGCTTTGTGGTTCGTCGCCTTTCTGACGAACGAGGGGCATTTCTACACGCCGCTGTTGTCGGCGGTGTCGGCGACCGTCATCGCGCCCTGGGGCGATCACTGGAGCATCGACAGCCTGCTGAGGCGCGGGCGCTCAGAGGAACCGGTCGATGCGGCGACCCCGTTTTACGGCTATGCGATCTGGCTCTTGGGTCTCGTCATCGGCCTCACCTACATGAATGCCGGGCTGAGCAAGCTTGTCCTGACCAATGGGGCGTGGCTCTGGGAGACCGGGGCGCGGAACGGATTAATCCAGGATATGAGATATGCGGTCACCGACTGGGGCATGGTGGTCAGCAACAGTTATCTCCTATCACTCGGGGCTTCGATATTCTCGTCTTTTGGCCAGATCATCTATGTCTACGCCTGCTTCACCCGGGTCCCGCTGATCAAATATGGGATCGGGCTTTTCGTGGCATTGCCCTTCCTCGCCGGTCTCATGCTGACCATGGGCCTGTTCTGGTGGCCATGGGGTGTGCTCGTGCTGATCCTCTATCTGCCATGGCCGAGCATCGACAGGCTGGCCGCCGGTGGGAGGCAGCGACACGTGTCGTTTGACGGGTCGCCGCGCATACGCCGCCATCGCCACTGGTTTCTCGGCGCCACCGGCGTCTTGATCACCGTGCACTTGTACGCCGTGATTTCGAAGACGGAGTACGAGCCGCTGTACTCGAACTACCCGATGTACGCCGACACGATGTTGGCTGGCGGCGCGTATGAAGCGGAATTCTGGGAGCGGTATCGCACGTACGACAGAAACTACAAGAGAGCCATCCAGGTCGTGGAGACCAATGCGAAATCGAGCGAAAATGTCGTGCGCGACATCAGCACTAGGTTCGACCACGACCATTTCTGGGCTCGCTACGGTTTCTATCAATCCGACCTCATTCAGCTGAGCCCCGATCAGATTCTGCGATTGGCGAAAGATGACCGACCCATAGGTGGGGTATTCTGTGAGACGCTTCACCGGGTCACCGCGAGCTTGGCCCAACGCGGGTCCGAGGTCTCCGCCATCAGATATGCGAAGCGGTATTTCGATCTTGTCGACGGCAGACTATTCTGGCTGACTGTTGACACCTGGATCGAAGTCGATCTGACCGCGCCCGGGTGTCCCTATCGCAAGGTCGGTGGAGCCAGCTCGTGACTGTCGCACAATCCGAGTCTTCGTTGCAGGAGGCGCTGGGCGCGCGGGACGCGGACATCGTCGTCGTTTATGACGGTCAGTGCGTTTTCTGCAACTCGTATATCAAGCTCATGCGGCTGCGTGCCTCCGCGGGCAACGTCGTTCTGTGCGATGCCCGGGAAGACGATGCGGCGCAGCGCGTCAAAGACAGCCTCGGCCTGGATTTGGACGAGGGCATGCTGGTCCTCTATGGCGGCAGGGCGTATTACGGCGCCGACGCAATGCACATTCTCTCCAGCCTGACCAGCCGCTCGAACGCCTGGAACGGCTTGACGGCGTCCATCTTTTCCCGGCACTGGCTGGCGAGGGTCCTCTACCCCTTCCTCAAGCTCGGACGCAGCCTGGCGCTTCTGGTCCTCGGACGGCCGCGCATCCGGACATCGGCTTGATCCGTCTCGACGGCTGCGAGGGGCTTCCGGTGCGCCGGTTGCTCTGAGCCTGGCGAGCCATTAACACTCGGGCGCAGGTGGTAACGGCTCGAGTGGTAGGAAGGGGGACCTCCTGTGAACATCTGCATGATCGGTGCCGGCTATGTCGGCCTTGTCTCCGCGGCCTGCTTTTCGGACTTCGGCTGGCGGGTGGTCTGCGTCGACAAGGACGCGGCCCGTGTCGAGCAGCTCTGCCGGGGCGAGGTCCCGATCTTCGAGCCCGGGCTGGAGGACCTGCTGGCGCGCAACCTGCGTGAGGGCCGCATCAGCTTTCGCAGCGAGGTGTCGGAGGCGGTGGGCGAGGCCGATCTGGTCTTCCTGGCCGTCGGCACGCCGATGCGGCGCGGCGACGGGCACGCCGATCTCTCTTACGTCTTTCAGGCGGTCGAGGAGCTGGCGCCGCATCTGACGGGTTTCACCGTGATCGCCACCAAGTCCACGGTCCCGGTCGGCACCAGCCGGGAGATCAAGCGGCGTCTCGTCGAGCTCCGGCCCGACGCCGACTTCGTGGTCTGCTCGAACCCCGAGTTCCTGCGCGAAGGATCGGCCATTCAGGACTTCACCCATCCCGATCGCGTGCTGGTCGGCTGCGACGAGCCGCGCGCGAAAGAGGTCATGGAGCGGCTCTACATGCCGCTCACGCTGCGCAACGCCCCACTGATCTTCGTCACGCCCGATTCGGCGGAGCTGGCCAAATACGCCGCCAACGCCTTCCTGGCCATGAAGATCAGCTTCATCAACGAGATCGCGGATCTCTGCGAGCAGGCGGGCGCTGACGTCCAGGAGATCGCCACTGCCATCGGCGCCGACGGGCGCATCGGAGCCAAATTCCTGCACCCCGGTCCGGGGTATGGCGGCTCGTGCTTTCCAAAGGACGTCGCTGCGCTGATCCGCACCGCCCGCGAGTTCAATGCGCCGCTCTCCCTCATCGAGCAGGTCGAGAAGGTGAACAAGGAGCGCAAGCTGGCGATGGCGGGCCGGATCCAGAAAGCCATGGGCGGCAGCGTCGACGGCAAGACCATCGCCGTGCTCGGCGTCACCTTCAAACCGAATACGGACGACATGCGCGAGGCGCCGAGCCTGGCGGTGGTGCCCATGCTGCAGGAACGCGGGGCGGCGATCCGCGCCTACGACCCGCAAGGCATCGCCAATGCGCAGGACCTACTCCCGGGCGTGGCGTGGTGCGACGGCGCATTGTCGGCGGTCGAGGATGCCGACGCCACGGTTGTCCTGACCGAGTGGAACGAGTTCCGGGCCCTGGATCTCGATCTCTTGCGGCGGAGTATGCGCGGCAATGTGCTTGTCGATCTCAGGAACATCTACAGTTCGGATCTGGCGGAAGGCGCGGGCCTGGCCTATTCGAGCGTGGGCCGGTAAGGGAACGCGCCCGGCAAAGTCCCTCTTAACGCTCGATCTTCGCCTGCCTTTACCGCGCCGAACGAGCTGCTACACTGGCGCCAACTTACAAAAGTCCGGCAGGACGCCTGCGCGGCCTCGAGGTCCGTGGGCGTGGAGACACTGTATGACTGGGCCGAGCGAGGAGGTGCGCCCGGCTGCCAGCGGACCGCATGGGCCCAAGAGCCCGCGCGACCGGCCCGACCGGGGAGAAGAGGCCGGCGGTCAGGCTAACCAGGCTTTGGACGGTCGGCCGCATCGGGCCGGGTCCGAGCCGGGGAGGGCAGCCAGGCGTGAACAAACCGAGCCTGGGCGCCGACGGCATCATCCGTTGCCGACCTACGGCGCGCTTGATCTCGGCACCAACAACTGCCGCCTCCTGGTGGCGCGCCCGTCCCGACGCGGCTTTCTCGTCATCGACGCCTTCTCGCGCATCATCCGCCTGGGCGAAGGCCTGACCGCGTCCGGCTGCCTCTCCGAGGAAGCCATGGGCCGGACCATCGACGCGCTCAGGATCTGTTCCGAGAAGATGCGCCGCCGCCAGGTCAAGCGTTCGCGCGTGATCGCCACCGAGGCCTGCCGGATTGCGCAAAACAGCGACGAGTTCATCGAGCGCGTGCAGGAGGCCACCGGACTCGAGCTGGAGATCATCAGCCGCGAGACCGAGGCCAAGCTGGCCGTTTCCGGCTGCGCCTCGCTCTTGGATCGCGACTGCGACTGGGCCCTGGTCTTCGATATCGGCGGCGGCAGCTCGGAGCTGATCTGGCTCGACCTCTCGCGGCGGCGGCCGAGCTGGCAGCGCTCGATCCACGACCGGCTCGACGCGCAGAACTGCATCGCGGCGTGGACGTCGTTGCCGGTCGGCGTGGTCACCCTGGCGGAGAAGTTCGGCGGGCGCGACGTCTGCCCGAACGTGTTCGAATCCATGGTCGGCGACGTGGCCATCCATTTGCGCCGGTTCGAGAGGGCTCATGGGCTTTGCCATCGCGTCACCGACGGCGGCGCTCATCTGCTGGGCACATCCGGCACGGTGACCACCATCGCGGGCATCCATCTCGAGCTGCCGGCCTATGACCGCAAGCGTGTCGACGGCTGCTGGCTGCAGTCCACGGAGGTCCGCCACGTGGCCAGCTCGCTCATCGACATGACCTACGAGCAGCGTGTGGCCCAGCCCTGCGTCGGCAGCGACCGCGCCGACCTGGTGCTCGCGGGCTGCGCCATTCTGGAGGCCATACTGCGCATGTGGCCGTGCAAGCGGCTCCGCGTGGCCGACCGCGGCCTGCGCGAGGGCATTCTCGCCTCCTTGATGTCGCAGGACGGTTATCCGCGCGCGCGGCGCCGGCGCGGCCCCTATCGCACGGCGGGTCCGAATCGGAGCGGCCGCCCCAACGGCCAGGGACGCGGTGCGGAAGAGACCTCCTAAGTCGGGCGCGGGCCGGCGTGGCCGGGGCGCCGCCGACGGCGCCCGCAGCCTCAGGACCAAGGTGCGCACCGCCAAGGGGCGAACCGTCTCCTCGTCGCGCTGGCTGGAGCGGCAGCTCAACGACCCCTATGTGCAGGCCGCCAAGCGCGCGGGCTATCGCTCCCGCGCCGCCTTCAAGCTGGCGGAGATCGACGACAAGTATGGTCTGCTCGCGCCGGGCCGGCAGGTCCTCGACCTCGGGGCGGCGCCGGGCGGATGGAGCCAGGTGGCGGCCGAGCGCACCCGTGACGCGGCGGCAGCCGACCGAGTGCTGGCGGTCGACCTGGAGGCGATGGAGCCGCTGCCGGGCGTGACGGCCCTGCAACTCGACTTCATGGACGACGCCGCGCCCGACCGCATTCGCGCGCAGCTTGCCGACGGCCGTGTCGACGTCGTGCTCTCCGACATGGCCGCGCCGGCCACCGGCCACAAGCGCACGGACCATCTGCGCATCATGGGTCTCTGCGAGGCGGCTCTGGACCTGGCGGAAGACGTGCTCGCCCCCGGCGGCGCCTTCCTCGCCAAGGTGCTGCAGGGCGGCACCGAGGACCAGTTGCTGGTGCGCATGAAGCGAAGCTTCGCAACCGTGCGGCACGTCAAGCCGAAGGCGAGCCGTGCCGACTCGTCCGAGCTCTACGTGCTGGCGACCGGGTTTCGGCCTCCTGCCGGCTGAGCCGCAGGCGCGGCCGTGTCGGTGGGCCGGCGCGTGCGCGCCGCGCGGCCGTCGGGGTCCTAACCTGTTGACAGGCCGGGCCTGTCGCGCGCTGCCGCTTCCCAACGGGCGGCGTCGGTGCTAAAGACAGGCGCCAACCCGTGATCCGGTGCGTCGACGCCATGGCGTCCGCACCCCCGTCCTGAAGGAGGTTGGCGCATGCCCATCGGGCAATCCGTAAACCAATTGGAGCCGGCGCTCACATTCGACGATGTGCTGCTCCGGCCGGCCGTCTCCGACATTCTACCGAACGAGGCGGACACCACGTCCCGCGTCACCCGGTCCCTGTCGCTCAATATCCCGATCCTGTCCTCCGCCATGGATTCCGTCACCGAGGCGCGACTGGCCATCGCCATGGCTCAGGCGGGCGGTTTCGGCGTGATCCACCGCAACCTCTCGCCCGAGGAGCAGGCCGAGCAGGTCGCCCAGGTGAAGAAGTTCGAATCGGGCATGGTCGTGAACCCGGTGACCATCCATCCCGACGCAACCCTGGCGGATGCGCTGGAGCTGATGTCGCGCTATGCGATCTCCGGCATCCCCGTCGTCGAGTCGGCCCGGAACGGCGGCCAGGAGGGCAAGCTGGCCGGCATTCTGACCAACCGCGCCGTGCGCTTCGCGACCACCCTGACCCAGCCCGTCTCCGAGCTCATGACCAGGGAGAACCTGGTCACCGTCGGCGAGAGCGTCGACATGGAGGAGGCCAAGCGCCTGCTGCATCAGCACCGCATCGAGAAGCTGCTGGTGGTCGACGGCGGCTACCACTGCATCGGCCTGATCACGGTGAAGGATATCGAGAAGGCGCGCCTGCATCCGGACGCGGTCAAGGACGAGCACGGCCGCCTGCGCGTGGCCGCCGCGACCAGCGTCGGCGAGGCCGGCTTCGAGCGCACCGAGCGGCTGATCGACGCGGGCGCGGACCTGATCGTGGTGGACACGGCGCACGGGCATTCCTCCCGCGTCATGGAGACCGTTGGCCGCATCAAGCGCATGTCCAACGCCGCGCAGGTGCTGGCCGGCAACGTCGCCACCGTCGAGGGTGCCCAGGCGCTGATCGATGCCGGCGCCGATTCGATCAAGGTGGGCATCGGGCCGGGCTCCATCTGCACCACCCGCATGGTCGCGGGCGTCGGCGTGCCGCAGCTCACCGCCATCATGGACACCGTGGAGGCGGCCAAGAAGGTGGACATCCCCGTGGTCGCCGATGGCGGCATCAAGCTCTCGGGCGATATGGTCAAGGCGCTCGCCGCCGGCGCCGACAGCGTCATGATCGGCTCGCTCTTCGCCGGCACCGACGAGAGCCCGGGCGAGGTCTTTCTCTACCAGGGCCGCTCCTACAAGGGCTATCGCGGCATGGGCTCGGTGGGCGCCATGGCGCGCGGCTCCGCGGACCGCTACTTCCAGCAGGACATCAAGGAATCGCTCAAGCTGGTGCCGGAAGGCATCGAGGGGCAGGTGCCCTACAAGGGCCCGCTCGCCAGCGTTCTGCATCAGCTCGTCGGGGGCCTGCGCGCCGCCATGGGCTACACCGGCGCGAAGACGATGAAGGAGTTCCAGGAGAAGGCGGAGTTCCTCCGCATCTCACCCGCCTCGCTGCGCGAGAGCCATGTCCACGACGTGACGATCACGCGAGAGTCGCCCAACTATCCGGGCGGAGCGTGAGACCGGGCGCGCGGCTGCAGGCGTCCATCGACGTTCTGACGGAGATCGCCGAGCGCCATCGCCCGGCGGGCGAGGCGCTTGCGGATTGGGGGCGGAGCCACCGCTTCGCCGGGTCCGGTGACCGTGCCGCCATCGGCAATCTGGTCTACGACGCCATGCGCCAGCGTGCCTCGGCCGCTTGGCGCATGGGGGACGACGGTCCCCGGGGGCTGGCTCTCGGCGCGTTGGTCGCGTCCTGGGGGCTGGACGCGGCGACGTTGCAGTCTTGGTGCGACGGCTCGCGCCACGCCGCCGCGCCGCTGACCGCCGCCGAGCTCGAGCGTATCGAGGCGCCGCCTGAGACTGAGCCGCCGGACTGGGTCCGCGGCGACTATCCGGAATGGCTCCATGAGGCGTTCACGCAAGCCTTCGGCCCGCAGGCTCCCCAAGAGGGCGCCGCGCTGGCGCGCCGGGCGCCGGTCGATCTCAGGGTCAACACGCTCAAGGCCGACCGCGAGAAGGTGCTGAAGGCCCTGAAGCGCGTCTCGCCCGAGCCGACGCCCTGGGCGCCCACCGGCATCCGCATCGCGCCGCCGGCGGGGCCCGGCAAGTCGCCGCATCTGGAGGCCGAGGCCGGTCACGGCAAGGGCTGGTTCGAGGTGCAGGACGAGGGCTCGCAGATCGCGGCGCTGATGACCGGCGCCGGCCCGCGTCGGCAGGTGGCGGATCTCTGCGC
>JAKSBI010000121.1 GCA_022361215.1 Hyphomicrobiales bacterium
AGCCCGTATCTAACCGTCGTCATTGCCGGGCTTGACCCGGCAATCCATGCCATTTGCCTCTCGATTTCGCTGAAGGGCCAGTGGAATGGATGCCCGGATCAGGTCCGGGCATGACGAGGATCGAGGGCCAGCAGACCACCCGAAATGCTGTCTGATCGCAACATTGCAGGCAAGAAACCAAGGCCGCGCCTGCCATGCAGATCGAAACGCCCCGAAAATCCCGGATACCACTGCGCGAAAGCGGGAATGACGGAGGAAGGATGGCGCGTGATGTGACCGGTCTCTCGAATCCACAACGTGAATCTCAACAGGTCCTGGAGCAGGTCGCGATCATTCCGAGTCGCGCCATCGCTCCAGCTCTTTGTTGAAGCATGTCTCCCGAAACCGGTATCCCCTTTCGGGAGATATGCTTTAGATTCTAGGTCCCGACCGGCCCTTCAGTCCTTGGTGGTCTGTGCAAGCGCGTCCCGCAGCCGTCCGGGCTTGTCCCGGCCGCCGTCTTTTTTGTCGGCGGGGCCGTCCTTCTTGTCGGGAGGGCCTTTCTTCTTGTCCACAGCCGCCTTCATTGCGGCGCCCACAGCCGCTTTCGTCGTGTTGTCCGCGGCTGCCTTCGTCGTGGCGCCCACTTTTTCCGTCGCCGTTTCGACCATATCGAACACGCTCGATTTCGTTCCGGGCCGGTCGGTCTTCTCCGGCTTGGTCTCGCGCATCGGCTTCGCGTCTTCGGCCTTCGGCGTTGGCGCGCTGGCCTTCGGCTCCGGCTTTTTCATGCCGAACCTGCGGCCCGACGCAGCCGCCTCGGCCTTCGGCGGTGGTGGGGCGGGGCTCTTCTCGGGCTTGGTGGGGGCCGCTGCGGGCGGCGGCGTGCTGTTCCTCGCCGGCGGTGGCGACGGCGGCGTCGCGGCCACGGCCGCTGGCGCGCTGCCGGCCAGGAGCTGCTCCAGCTCGGTGGCGATCTTGACCTGCTTATGCGCCTTGAGCTGGGCCAGCACGGCCTGGCCGAGGCCGGGGGCCTGCTGCAGGGTCGGGTCCAGCTTGATCACGTCGAGGGCAAGCCGCAGCGTATCCCGTGCCGACTGCAGCTCCTGCAGCTTGACGGACCGCGCCTTCAGCATTCGGCCGATCACAATGCCGATGGCCAGAACCAGCAGCGTGGTCAGCCAGGTGGGCAGGGCGCTGAGCCACGGCGGAACCGCCTGTGCGAAAGCTTGGAGTTGCTGCCAAATCTCGGATCCTGACATCGTACTACCTCCCAGATCCATTTAATCCGGAGCTTAATCCGTCAATTGTGGGAAAATAAGGGTAGCGTCAAGGCCGATGCACAACTTCGTGGCCGGGCCGAAGCGGCCGGGGCCACGAGGCGGCGCCCGCTTGCCTCACTCCTTCCCTGTTGAGGGCGTAATGGCCTTTGCAATGCCACGAATATGACAGCCAATCGGAGGTTTGCATGAATAAGGAAGGCGATCTGATTGCGGGGGTTATCATGACCCAGATGATCCTCATTCGATTGCTGGATGCCAAAGGCCTTGTTTCCAAACAGGAATTCATCGGGGCCTGCCAGCAATGGATGCATGGAACGCCGCCCGAGAAACAGAGCTCCATGCTCTATTTCCCGATGCAGCTCTTGGTGCAGCGACTCGTCGAGGACAGCGCCCGCACGCCCTGACGGTGGAAATCGGCATTCCGCCATCTTGTAGCCACGCCAGTGGCTTATCGGGTCCGATGTGGGGCTGGCCTAAAGTATTAAGCGTCTTGTGGGAGTCGCCGCCACATGGATCGTCATCAGCGCCTCGTGAAAAGCTATTTCGCTGTGCTGCGCAGTCTCGGCATGGTCGCCTTTCTGGTCTATGGCCTCGGCGTCATGCTCGGGCAGGTCATGCCGGCGCCTTGGGAGCACCAAGGCGGGCTGTTCCTGTTCCTCGCCATCGGGCTTGCCGTCTATCTGATGTGCCGGCAGTTCGCCCAGACCGTCCTCGGCTGGTACGTCAGGCCGGGCGGCTCGGTGGATGAGCCGCCGATGAGCGGAGCGGCGGTCGCCGATCCGCGACCCGGACGGCCGCTCTTGAGCGGCGGGTTCATCTCGTTCGTCGTTCAGCTCACCTTCCTGGTCGGTCTGGTCTGGTATCTGGAGTGGATCGGCTTCGACGACTGGGCCACCGACCTGATGCAGCAGGTGGCCACCGTCGTGCCCATGGACACGCTGCTCGACAGGCTGGAGCATCTGACGGCCGCATTGAGCCCGACGAGAACGCCCTAAAGCATGTCTCCCGAAAGTGGATACCGGTTTCGGGACAAAAGACATGCTTCACCAAAGAGCGAGAGCAATGGTGCGACTCAGAATGATCGCGACATGCTCTAGGCCCGTTGGCAGCCTATTGGGCCGCCTGCTCGCAGGACCGGATCTCGGACAGGTCCCGCCAGGCCGAGATCGGGACGGCGACAGAGAACTTGTTGCGGACCCCGCCGACCATGATCGCGGCGAGGGCCGGGCCGGCTCGCGTCTGCACCAGCACCGGTCCGCCCGAGCCGCCGAAATTCGTGTCGCAGTCGGTCAGCCACAG
>JAKSBI010000482.1 GCA_022361215.1 Hyphomicrobiales bacterium
CCGATCTGGCCTGATGGATCGTGGGGACGGCGGTGTACCAGGTCGGCTCGAACTCGGACAGATGCGCAAAGAACCCGCCGGCTTCGAACTGGCGCATGCCTACGACGCTTGCGCCGGCGGCCAAGGCAGACATCAGCCCTGCGATGAGCCCATGGGCGTGGTGCAGCGGCAACACGCTCAAAAGCCGATCCGTGTCGCTCAGCGCCAGCGCCGCCATGGTGTTGGCCGTGGAATGGCAGAGGTTCCGGTGCGTCAGGGGGACGGTTTTCGGCCACGACACCGTGCCTGAGGTGGGCAGGACGAACGCATCGTCGTCGAGCTCCGGGAACGCGCTCGCCGCGGCCTCGGCGGCTTCGCCAGGGCCGGCAAGCTCGAAGGCGCCGGCTCCGCCATCCGTCAGCGGGTGGAGATCGATCGTTTGCAGGTCGAGCGCGCCTGCGGCCTGCCTGGCGTCCTGTGAGTCCGGCATTGTCAGCAGGGCCTTGACCCGGAGCTGCCTGAAGTATTGATGCCAGTCGCCGGTTGCGATTCGCGGATTGAGCGGGACGCAGACGGCGCCCGCGGCGATGGCGGCCACCGCAGCGGCCATCTCGGGGCCGGTAGGCAAAACCACGGCCACCCTGTCGTCTCGACGCAGCCCGAGGCGCCGCAGCGTGCGGGCCGTGCTTTCGATCAGATCGAACAGCGCTCGATAGCTCAGCGGATCGCGGCCCTGCGCCAACAGGGCGGCCCTGTCTGGGGCCGCCAGCGACCGGTGCCGGATCCATTCGCGAATCGGCGCAGATCGAGGTGGCGCTGCCCCCTCTTGCGGCGGCCCGTTCTCGGCGCTTTCTCCGGTCAAGTCCTCTGCCTCTTCGAATGCGGGTGAGAGTGCTCCGAAGCCGGGATGCGGCGAAGCGGCATGCGCTACCGGCCGGTTCACGCTCCGGCCCCGGCGCCGGTCCCCGTCGTCCCTAGTGATCGACGTCAGAACAGACTACTTTTGCGACTGGTGTACAAGCGGGGGACGTGTCACGGTCGCAAGCTATGGCCGCCTTCGATCTGCTATTCGGTTCCGTTGGTTGCGCGACTGGGCTGCGACGGATGGATTGGACCCCATGAGCACTGAGCTGTCCGACTGGCTGTCCGCGCATGGTCTTGCGGAGCTGGCCACGCTTTTCTCGGACCACGATATCGATCTGGACGTGATCCGGGATCTGGAGGAACGGGATCTCACGGAGCTCGGCCTGTCGATGGGGCAGCGCAAGCGGCTGCTGCGCGCGATTCCGTTGCTGCCCCCGACCTCGCTCGAATCCCAGGCCCAGGTCCCGGGTCAGCCTCAGGCGTCGCCGAGCCTCGCGGAGTCCGAGAGCGCCGAGCGGCGCCAGCTCACCGTGATGTTCTGCGATCTGGTCGGGTCGACCGAGCTCTCGGAACGGTACGATCCCGAAGACATGCGCGACCTGCTCGCCACCTACCGGCAGACCTGCGTCAGCGTCATCGATCGCTTCGGTGGCTTCGTCGCGCGATACATCGGCGATGGCATCCTGGTCTATTTCGGCTATCCGCGGGCCCACGAATATCAGGTCGAGCGCGCCGCGCGGGCGGGGCTCGATATCGTCGGCGCTTTCGAGGGTCCGGCCGACGGCGTGGTGGGATCGGAACAGCTGCCGCTGAATGTCCGTGTCGGGATCGCCACGGGCACGGTTGTCGTCGGAGACATCGTCAGCGAGGGCACGAAGGAGCACCACGCAGTCGTCGGGCAGACGCCAAACCTCGCGGCCAGGTTGATGACCTTGGCCGAGCCCGGCTCGGTGGTCATCGAAGAGGCGACGGAGCATCTGCTTCAGGACCTGTTCGAGCTGACCGATCTCGGCAAGCACGAACTCAGAGGTTTCGCGCAGCCCGTGCACGCCTGGCGGATCGTCGGCGAGTCCGCCATCAAGACGCCGTCCCATGCTCTCTACTCGCGAGCTCATCTGACGCCGCTCATCGCGCGCGAGGACGAGGTCGAGCGCCTGTCGCGTCGCTGGGAGGAGGCGAGAGCGGGCAGGGGCCAGGTCGTTCTGATCTCGGGGGAGGCCGGTATCGGGAAATCCCGCTTGGTGCGGCATTTCAGAGATCTGATCGATCAGGACAATCAGTCTTACGCGCTGGTTCGCGCCTATTGCTCGTCCAGCCACCAAAGCTCTGCGCTGTTCCCCATCATCAGCCAGATATTGTACGACGCACGGATCGACGTCAGCGATTCGAACGACGCCAAGCTGGAGAAGATCGAAAAATACCTGAGCAAGAATGGCGCTTATTCCGATAGCGCAATTCGATTGGTGTGCGACTTGCTCGCCGTCGATGGAGGCGAGCGGTACCCGCCCTTGGACCTGAGCCCTGACGCTCACAAATCCAAGACATTTGAGTTCCTTGAGCAGCGTATTTGCGATCAGGCGCTGAAGCAGCCCGTCCTGCTCATCCTCGAGGATCTGCACTGGTGCGACCCCACGACGCTCGAGTTGCTCGACCGTCTGATCCTGGACCGCGTACAGAGCCTGCCGATCCTGATCCTCCTGACCTTCCGGACCGAGTTCCGCTCGCCCTGGCCGGATGAGCACTACATCACGGACATCAGGGTGAAGCGGCTGAGCCCTACGGACTGCGAGACGTTTGTGAGCGAGCTGGCCTTTCACCGCCGTCTGCCGTCCGACGTGATGGCGGAGATCATCGTGAAGAGCGATCGCATCCCGTTGTTCATCGAGGAGGTCTACAAGGCCACAACCGACGACCTGACGCTGAGCGACGAGGGCGACCGGTATGTGTCGCGATACTCGGCGGCCTCCATCATTGTGCCGAGCTCGCTGTCCGATTCGCTCATGGCCCGGCTCGACCGGCTCGGCTCGGTCAAGCAGATCGCGCAAGTGGCGTCCGTCATCGGACGGGACATCACCTATGAGCTGATCGAGGACGTATCGCAGACCAACTCGAACAGCCTTCACAGCCTGCTGGATCAGTTGGTGATCGCGGAGATCCTTCGCCAACGCCCCGTGGGGCCTGTAACGACATACGAGTTCAAGCACGCGCTGCTCCAGGACGCGGCGTATTCGAGCTTGTTGACCCGGGAACGGACGAAGTTGCACGCGCGGATCGCGAAGGTCCTGGAGCGGAAGCATCCACAGCGGGTCGAGCGGGAGCCGGAGCTTCTCGCCCATCATTGTGCCAAGGGCGGCCTGGCCGAGCGTGCCGTGGATTACTGGCACAAGGCCGGTGAGCACGCGCGAGAGACGTCGGCGAACTCGGAGGCCATCGACCATGTCTCCCAGGGCCTGGAGCTGCTGAAGACGCTGCCCGACAGTCCCGAGAATGCGCAAAGAGAGATGGACCTGCGGACATGTCTGGCGCTCGCCTTGACCGCGTTGCATGGTGCCGGTGCCGATGAGGTCGGGGCCAACTATTCCCGCGCCCGTGTGTTGAGCCAGACCGGCGGCGACATTTCAAAGAACTTCGCCGTCCTCGTGGGCTGCTGGCTCAACAGCTTCATCCGGGCGGAGCTCTACGAAGCCCAGGTGTTGAGCAGCGAGCTCGAGGAGCTTGCCACCCGCAAGGAGGACGCCGCCTATCTGGTCGAGGCCAACAGGGTGCGCGGCATGACCATGCTCTATTCGGGCGACTTCTCGGCATCGCGCGCCTACACCGAAAGCGCACTGGCGCAACACGATCCGGAACAGCACAGGCTGCACGCCGTCAGATACGGGCTGGACCCCCGCATATGCTGCGAATCCTATCTGGCATACGCGTTGTGGTTCTTGGGCTACCCGGAAGAGGCGGTTCAAAGGAGCCGTGAAGCCGTGGCCGCGGCCGAGGCGTTGGGCCACCCCTATACGCATGCCTTCTCGCTGGCCTTCGCCGCCTTTTTGCATCAGCACCTCGAGCTGAAGGAGCAGACGAGGGAACTGGCGGTCAGAGCCATCGAGATTTCCGAGGAGAACGAGTTTCAGTTCTGGGATAGGCAGCAAACGATATTGCGTCTCTGGTCGGACGCCGAGCGATGCCGGACGGATGCCGGCATGGCGGAGCTGCGCGAGGCGCTGGATCTCTATCTGGGACGAGGCTCGGTTCTGGAGTCCACCCGCTTTCTGAGCTTGCTGGCGGAGGTCTATGTGAACAACGGCCGCGTGGATGAAAGCCTGACGATGCTCGAACGGGCCACGAACATGGCCAACAAGACCGGCGAACAGTTCTATCTGGCGGAGATCCACCGGCTCAGAGCCGTGGCCTGCCTGGCTCAGGGCGGGGACGGGGCCGTCGATGACGCCTGCAAGAACTTCCGGAGCTCGCTGGACACCGCCGAGGACCAGAACGCCGCGTCCTGGCAGCTCAAGACCGCGAAGAGCGTCGCGACCAGTTGTTTGGCACTCGGCGAGCAGGAAGACCGAGCAAGCGGCCTGTTGGAGATGTGCGGCCGCTTCGACGGCGGTCTCGATCTGACGGACGTCACGCCCGCTGCCCGCGATCTGCTCGACACGTTGACGCAGTAGCATCGGCCGGCGAGGCACGGCGGATCCGACGCGGCCAGACGGTAGGAGGTGAGAGTGCAGAGCGCCTGGCCGCGCCGGCGGTCGTTCGAGGCGCGCAGGGCGCGCCGCCCGCTACTTGGGCAGAACGACCGTATCGATGACGTGGATGACGCCGTTCGAGGCTCCGATGTCGGCGGTCACCACCTTGGCCTCGTTGATCTTGACGCCGGACATGGCGTCGACCTTCAGCTCGCCGCCCTGCACGGTTTTCACCGACGCTTTCTTGCCGGCGATGTCCTTGGACATGATCTTGCCGGGCACCACGTGGTAGGTCAGAATCTTGACAAGCTTGTCCTTGTTCTCGGGCTTCAGAAGGTCCTCGACGGTTCCCTTCGGCAGCTTGGCAAAGGCCTCGTCGGTCGGCGCGAAGACGGTGAACGGGCCCTCGCCCTTCAGCGTGTCGACCAGACCCGCCGCCTTCACGGCAGTCACCAGCGTGTTGAACTTACCGGCGCCGACAGCCGTGTCGACGATGTCCTTCGAGCCCGCGCTTGCCGCCGACATCGGCACGGCGAGCAGCACGAGCACCAGCAGGTTTCGGATGAACGTCATTTGAGACTCCCTTGATTGATTGGGTGCTGACGGTTGGCCGATACGCGCGCCTGCCGGGCACGGATCACTTCCCCGGTGTCGGTTTTCCCAAGGTGCGCGTATGTGCTGCTTGACTGTTGGCCGGAAAAAGAATGTTGGTGTCTCGGCTTGCGATCCAGAGCGCGCTGTCGCACGTATGAGAGAATGATGATCAAAAAAACCCAGACGCGAACCCTGCTGCTCGTCGATGACGACGAGGCTCTCCTGGCACGGCTTGCACAGGCCATGGAGTTGCGTGGCTATGTCGTTTCGGCCGCTCGATCCTCGGCGGAGGCGTGCGCCGTCATCGACCAGGTGCGGCCCGACTACGCGGTCATCGATTTGCGCCTTGGCGACGGCAACGGTCTCGACGTCATTGCGCATCTGCGTGCCGTGCACCCCGAGGCTCATGCCATCGTGCTCACCGGCTACGGCAACATCCCGACCGCCGTGACCGCCATCAAGCTCGGCGCCGTCGACTATCTGACGAAGCCGGTGGACGCGGACGAGGTGGATGCCGCGCTACAGGCGACCGCAACGACCAAGTCGCCGGTGCCGAACAGCATCATGCCGCCGGACGACGCGCAGTTGCAGCATATCCTGAGCTTCCTCGAGGCGAACGACGGTCAGCTCTCGCCGACGGCGCGCCAGCTCGGCATGCATCGGCGAACGCTGCAGCGCATCCTCCGCCGGAACGGCATCCCGCCGTCGCAGTGAGCGACCGCCCGGCTAGTTCCGAGCGTATCTCGCCAGCAGGACGGCCAGCCCGGCATTCGCGATCATAACCAGTGCGAACGGCAGGACGTAACTGCCTGAGGTCTCGATCAAGCCCCAGAACAGCGGCGCCGCCGCGGTCCATCCGATCGCGGCCACGGAAAAGGTGCGGCCGGTGATCTCGGCCTGCCGCTGCGGCGCCACGCGGAAGCTGAGGGCGGTCACGAAGACGGGGCTCCAGGTCTGGCCCGCGAGACCGCAGAGCAGGGCCAGCGCGACCAGGAGGGTAGCGGGCAGGCCGGTCGGTGCGAGCAGCAGCAGAAGCGTAGCAAGCGATGCGGTCAGCGCGATCGCCGCGAGCACCAGTTGCGGCGCTCCGGTTCGATCCGAAAGCCAGCCCAGCAGGGGCCGTCCGACGGCGCCCGCGATCTGGATGTTGGACGCAAAGATGCCGGCTGCGACGGGCGAGAGCTTCAGGACTTCGAGAACGAAGAAATAGGTCATCGCCGTCATGGCCACCTGCGTCACCGCAAAGCAGAGGGCGGCACCCCAGAGCAGGCGCAGCTCGCGCGGTGCGTGGAACAGGGTCGCCAGGCGACGACCGGCGACGTTCGCGCCGGATGGCGTGTCTTCAAAGCGATCATGGATGTCGGGGAGGCGGAAGGCGGGGGCGAGCGCCAGCGCGAGCAGCGCTGCGGCCAGCACCACGCCGCTGGCGCTCAGCACGCCGAGCTGCCAGCCATAGGCCAGCATCAGCGGCGGCAGCGCGCGTCCGGCGACGACGCC
>JAKSBI010000885.1 GCA_022361215.1 Hyphomicrobiales bacterium
CTCCTGGCCAGCCTTCCTCCTGCGGCGCCAGCGCCGCCAGATCTGCCCATAGACGGTCGGCATGGCCAGCAAGGTCGGCGTCAGCACCAGGGTCAGAAGCGTGGCGAAGCCGAGGCCGAAGATGATCGAGGTCGAGAGCTGCACCCACCAGATCGAGGTGATGGAGCCGAACTGGATGGTGCGGTCGAAGAAGTTCATGTTGAGCTGCAGTGCCATGGGCAGCAGGCCGCACATGGTGGTGATGGTGGTCAGCAGCACCGGGCGCAGGCGCTGGGCGCAGGCGCGCAGCGTGGCGTCGATGACGTCGATGCCGAGGCTGCGGAGCCGGTTGTAGGTGTCGATCAGGACGATCGAGTTGTTCACCACGATGCCGGCCAGCGCCACGACGCCGGTTCCCGTCATGATGATCGAGAAGGTCTGGCCCGTGACCAACATGCCGATCAGTACGCCGACCATGGAGAGCACGATGGTCGAGAGCGTGATGATGGCCTGATAGAAGCTGTTGAACTGAGTGATCAGGATCAGGAACATGATGAAGAGCGCGGCCACCATCGCCTTGGTCAGGAACGCGCCGGACTCCCTCTGCTCCTCGTCGGCGCCGCGGAAGCGGAAGCCGATGCCGCTCGGCCAGGTCTGCGCCTTCAGCCAGGCGTCGATCTCCTTGACCTTGGTGTCGGCCAGGACGCCGTCCTGCGTGTTGGCCTTGACCATCATCGAAAAGCGGCCGTTGGTGCGCGTGATGGTGTTGACCCGGGGCCGGGGCTCGCGCTTCAGGAAGTTCGAGATCGGCACCATGCCGTTCGAGGTCATGATGCGGAGCTGGTCGAGCTGGTTGATGGTGCGGTCGTCGCGCGGCAGCCGTACGCGGATGTCCACCTCGTCCTCGGAATCGTCCGGCCGGTACTTGGCGACCAGAATGCCGTTGGTGACGAGCTGGATCATGGCGCCCACAGACGCGATGTCGGCGCCGTAGCGGCCGGCCTCCTTGCGGTCGACGGTGAGCACCCATTCGATGCCGGGCAGCGGGCGTGTGTCCTCGACGTCGCGCAGCCCCTCGACGTTCGCGTCCAGATGCGCACGCACCCGGCCGGTCATCGCCTCGACCAGGGCCAGATCGTCGCCGGAGATCTCGAGGCGCACGTCCTTGCCGGTGGCCGGCCCATCGTCGCGCTTGCGCACCTCGACCTTGATGCCCGCGAGGTCACTCGTGCGCTCGCGGATCTCGGCCAGGATCACCTTGCCCTTGCGCCGCTTCTCGTAGTCGTCGAGCTCGATGCTGATCTGCCCGATCTGGTCGACGGGCGTGTCGAGCCCGGCGCCGCGCCCGAGATTGGCAGGGCCGGTCTCGATCGTTCCCGACTCGGTCAGCACGGACTTGATGCCTGCGATATCGAGAACCTTGGCCTCGACCTCCTTGACCAGGGCCAGCTCCTCGCGCGCCGACAGATTGCCGCGCGCCGAGACCAGGGCTATGGCCTGCTCCGGCTCGGTGTCGACGAAGAACTCGACGCCGCTGTTGTATTCGCCATAGGCCATGAAGACGCCGACCACCAGGGCGAGGGAGGCGGCGAGCACCTTGGCCGGGTGGCGGATCATGCTCCGCAGCATGCGGACATAGAGGCCCGACATGCCGCCGATCCGGTCGTAGTCGATGCGGCTGGCGCCGGTCAGCTGCCGGGCCATCTCCGCTTCGTGCGCCCCCGCCTCGCTCTTGCCGAAGAGCGTGCCGATCACCGGCAGGAAGATCATCGCCGTCACCAGCGAGGCCGAGAGCACGAAGATCACCGTCAGCGGCAGATAGCTCATGAACTCGCCGGGCACGCCGGGCCAGAGCAGGAGCGGCATGAAGGCCGCCAGCGTCGTCGCGGTCGACGAGACCACCGGCCAGAACATGCGCTTGGCCGCCAGGATGTAGGCCTCCTTGCGCGCCAGGCCCTCGGCCATCTTGCGGACGGCGTACTTGACGATGACGATAGCGCCGCCGACCAGGATGCCGACGGTCAGCACCATGCCGAACATCAGCATCATGTTGACGGTCATGCCGAGCAGGCCGATCAGCAGGAAGCCGATCATGAACGAAGCCGGAATGGCCAAGCCCACCATGAGGGCGGAACGCATGCCGAGGGTCGCCACGACCACGATCATCACCAGTGCGATGGCGGTCATGATGGCGCCCTGCAGCGAGTCCTGCACCTCGAAGATGAACTTCGACTGATCGAGCGCGAAATCGACCTTCACCGCGTCGGACCAGGCTTCGGCCTGGTCGGCGACCACGCTACGCACCTTCCTGTTGTTGTCGACGATGTTGTCGCCGAGGCGCTTCACCACCTGGATGGTGATGGCGGGCTTGCCGTTGTAGCGGCTGAACTTGGTGGCGTCCTTGAAGGTGCGCCGGATCTGCGCCACGTCGGACAGCGTCACCACCGCGTCGCCCGACACCTTCAGGGGCAGGTCGTAGACGTCCCTGGCGGTCTCGAACAGACCCGGCACCTTGACGTTGAAGCGGCCGTTGCCGCTGTCCATGGAGCCCGCCGCAACCATCTTGTTGTTGCGGGTCATGACGTTGATGAGATCCGCCTGGGTGATGTTGTAGGATTCGAGCTTGGTGGGATCGAGGATGACCTCGAGCAGCTCTTCGCGGTGGCCCGTAAGCTCGGCCCGCAGGACGCTCGGAATGGCCTCGAGCTCGTCTTTGAGCTTGCGCGCGTGGCGATAAAGCGTGCGCTCGGGCACGTTCCCGGAGAGGATCACCACCATCACCGGGAACAGGCTCATATTGATTTCCCGGACGATCGGCTCTTCGGCATCCTGGGGCAGGTCGGCCTTGGCCAGGTCCACTTTCTCGCGCAGGTCCGCCGCGGCCTCGGCGTGATCCGCATCGATGTGGAACTCGGCGACGATCGAGGCCAGGCCCTGGCTCGCGACTGCCGTCAGCTCCTTCAGGCCGTCGAGGCCCCGCAGCTCGGTCTCCATGGGCCGGATGAGCAGGCGCTCGGCGTCCTCGGGGGAGATGCCCTCTTGCAGGATGTTGACGATGAAGACCGGGACGTCGATGTCCGGGTCCGCCTCCTTGGGGATTGTGATGTAGGTGTAGATCCCGGCACAGACCATCACCACCATCAGCGTCAGCACCGTGCGCGGACGCGAGATCACGGTTGCGAGCGCGTTCATCATTGGGATGCGGTCTCCTCGGCCGGAACCGTGGTTACCTGCTGGCCGTCGATCACGTAGTCCTGCCCGGTGGTGATCACCGTCACGGTCTCGGGCAGGCCGGCGACCCAGATGCCGGCGCGGCCGTCGCTCAGGATCCTGACCGGCTTGAAGCGCACCGTGTCGCCGTTCTCGACGATGCGCACGCCCACCTGACCGGCGTCATTCAGCACCAGGATGGCCGGCGAGAAGCGGTGCGCCTTCTCGGAGCTGATGGGAATGCGAATGTCGGCCGTCACGCCGTCGCGCAGCCGGTTGTCCGCGTTCTGGACCTCGATCTCGATGCGGAAGGTGCGCGTGCGCGGGTCGGCGGCGGGCGCGATGTAGCGCAGCCGGCCCTCGACGGTCTCGCCGGTGACCAGCATGGCCCTGCCTTCCATGAGCAGCTCGAGCCTGCCGACCTCGCGCTCCGAGACGTGCCCGACGATGATCAGCGGATCGAGGGCCACCAGCTTGGCGCAGGTCTCGCCCACGGCCAGATAGTCGCCGACCTTGGCGGGCTGGTCCTCGACGATGCCCTTGAAGGGCGCCGTGATCTCGGTGCGCCTGATGTCGAGCTCGGCCTTCTCCAGCTCGGCCTTGGCGGTATCGAGCTTGGCCTTGTACTCCGCGACCTTCAGGCGCCCGGTGTGGCCGCGCTTGTGCAGCCGCTCGTTGGCCTCGTAGTCGAGCCTGGCCTGCTCGACCCCGGCCGTGGCCTGGTGCAGCGTCGCCAGACGGGCGCCGGTCTCCAGGTGGCAGAGCACGGCGCCTCTCTCGACATGGGCGCCCTTGGCCACGGGCAGCGCCTTCACGACGCCTGCCGTCTCCGCCTGGATCTCGACCCTTGCGTCCGATTCCGTGCGGCCACGGATCACGAGCTCGGCGTCGCGGAGCTCGGACGTGAACGTCTTGACGCGCACCTTGAAGGGCTTGGGCGGCCTGGCCTCCGTGGAGGCGTCCGCGGGCGTCTGCGACGCCAGGCTGTCGGACTGTCCGCCGCCGACGATGTTGCCAGAGAGCATCCAGCCGCCGATGGCGGCGGTGAAGAGCGCGGCCCAGAGATAGGAGCCGCGCAGGCGCCGCCGGCGCGCAGGCGCGTCGCCGGCGGCCTCGCCGTCCTCTTTCGGGCTGTCGTCTGTGTTCTTTGCATCCATGGCTCGGTTCACTCGGCGGCCTGCGGCTTTGCATCCGCACCGCCTTCGATCAGGTTCCGGTTCTCTTTCAGGTAGCCGAGCGCCGCTTCATGCAGGGCCTTGCCGTAGCCGATCGCGAAGCAGCTCTCCGGGTGATCGCATTTGGCGCTGGCGTCATGCAGCCGTTCGAGCCCTTCCTCGATCTGCGCGATCTGCGCGTCGGTGATGCGGCGCATGAAGCCGCCGTCCAGAAAGTTCGAGTAGAGGCACAGGAACAGGAACTCGGACTTGAAGATGTCCGGCTTCGGGCCTTCGTAGAGCGACTGCAGATGGGCGGCGCGGCCCTCCTCCGTGATCGAATAGACCTTGCGCGCGGGCTTGCCCGGCTGGGTCTCCTCGCGCCACGTCACCAGGCCTTCGTCCGTCAGCTTGTTCAGCGCCGGATAGATGGACCCATAGCTCGCCTCGATGAAATGGCTGAAGCCGCCTTCCGCGGCCAGCTTGTTGATCTCGTAGCCCGTAGCGTCGTCGAACCAGAGGATGCCGAGACAGAGACTGCGCACATTCATGTGACGATCACTTCCAAGCCGGAGTTTGTAACGAGGTTTCAGGCCGCGCGCCGAATTGCCTCTCGGGCGCGCCGGCATTCATGCGCTATATATATAGAGGCGATATATGATGGATTATAGGCTTTTTTGTGTTTCACGGCGGTTGCGGGCTTGCCAAAGCCTCTCCCGGCCGGCTTAAGTGCCTGTAATGACAATGGATCGGGGACGTCCCTCGCAATCCATACGACAATCAGGCGCTATGCCGTTCCCAGTCCGGGGGGAGCACCTTACACGTGACACAAGAGCTGATTCGACTGTCTGCCAGCGAAGCCGTGGCGCGGCTCAAGGTGGGCGAAGTGACGCCGCTGGAGCTGATCGACGCAGCGGCCGACCGCATCGCCGCCGTCGAGCCCGAGATCAATGCCCTGCCCACGCTCTGCCTGGAGCGCGCGCGGGCCCATGCCCGTCGGCTGATGGCGGGCGAGGGCGATGCGGGGGCGGCTGAGGGCGAGCCCGGCTGGCTCGCGGGCCTGCCCGTTTCGATCAAGGATCTGACGGACGTCGCCGGGGTGCGCACGACCTACGGCTCGCCCATCTTCAAGGACCATGTGCCGGAGACCTCGCATCCGCTGGTCGAGCGCATCGAACGCAAGGGCGGCATCGTCGTCGCCAAGTCGAACACGCCCGAGTTCGGCGCCGGCGGCAACACCTTCAACGAGGTCTTCGGGCGGACCCGCAATCCCTGGAACACCAGCCTGACGTCGGGCGGCTCCACCGGCGGCGGGGCCGCGTCGCTGGCGGCGGGCGAGGTCTGGCTGGCCCACGGCTCGGACCATGGCGGCAGCTTGCGCCGGCCGGCGACCTACTGCGCGGTGGTCGGGCTCAGGCCCTCGCCCGGCCGCGTCACGCGCGGCACCGTGAAAACGATGTTCTCGCCGCTCTCCGTGCAGGGGCC
>JAKSBI010000678.1 GCA_022361215.1 Hyphomicrobiales bacterium
GCCCGCGCCGAGCCCGTGACGTTCGAGGCCGAGGACGGCCTCCAGATCAAAGGCGACGTCTACCGCCCGGCGGCACCGTCGAGCACCACGATCGTGCTCTTCCACCAGGCCGGCAGCAGCCGCGGCGAGTACCGGGACATTGCGCCCCGGCTGGCGCGCAAGGGCTTCGTGGCCCTGGCGGTGGACCAGCGCTCGGGCAACGCCTTCGCCGGTGTCGTCAACGAGACCGCAGCCAAGGCCAAGGCCGAGGGCAAGCCGACCGGCTACACGGACGCCCTGCCGGACCTCGAGGCCGCGATCCGCTTCGCCCGCGAAGCGCTCGGCGCCGGGACGGTGGTGATCTGGGGCTCGTCCTATTCGGCCTCGCTGGCGCTGGTGCTGGCCGGCCGCGACCCGAAGCTCGTCGACGGCGTCCTGGCCTTCTCGCCGGGCGAGTATTTCAAGGGCAAGCCGGCCGTTGCCAAGGCCGCGGCCCGCATCCGCGTGCCCGTCTTCATTACAGCGGCGCGCTCCGAGGCGAAGCAGTGGGCGGGCATCTACCGGGCCCTTCGGGCGACGACGCCGAAGACCGGCTTCACGCCCGAGGGAGACGGCCGCCACGGCTCCTCGGCGCTGATCCAGAGCCGGTCCGACGCCGTCGCCGAGTACTGGGCAGCCGTGGACGGCTTTCTCGATGCGCATTTTCTTGCCGGCAGCCGCTGAGCGTCGGCGTTTGCGCCCCGCTCGAATCGCCGCTAGATCAACCTGTGATCAATCGGACTCGATTGATCACAGAAAAGTTGATCGCTTCCAGCATGCTGGCAGCTCACGATCCTTTCGCAACCACATCGGGGGCTGGACGACACGTGACCGACAAACTTCGCGTCGCCACCGTGGGCACGGGCTATTTCAGCCAGTTCCACCATGACGCCTGGACGCGCATGGCCGATGTGGAGCTGGCGGCCGTCTGCAGTCTCGACACGCTGAGCGCCAGCCAGACCGCCGCCAAATACGGCGTGTCCGTGGCCTGTGCGAACGCGGCCGATATGCTGGACGCCATCCGGCCCGACCTGCTCGACATCATCGCGCCGCCGCCGGCGCATTTCGAGCTGATCAAGACAGCCGCGCGGCTGCGGGTCGACGTCATCTGCCAAAAGCCCTTCTGTGGCACCCTGGCCCAGGCCGAGGAGGCCGTCGCGCTCGCCCGCCGCAGCGGCATCCGACTGGTGGTGCACGAGAATTTCCGCTTTCAGCCCTGGTACGGCGAGATCAAGCGGCAGCTCGAGGCGGGCAGCATCGGCACGCCCTACCAGATCGCGTTCCGCCTGAGACCCGGTGACGGCCAGGGCCTGCGCGCCTATCTCGACCGCCAGCCCTATTTCCAGACCATGGAGCGGTTTCTGGTGCACGAGACGGTCATCCACCTGATCGACGTGCTGCGCTACCTGCTGGGCGACGTGGCCCGTGTGTTCGCCGCCCTCAAGCAGCTCAATCCGGCCATAGCCGGCGAGGATGCCGGCGTGATCCTGCTGGAGTTCGCGGACGGCCCGCGCGGCCTGATCGACGGCAACCGCCTTGCCGATCACGCGGCCGAGAACCGGCGCCTGACCATGGGCGAGATGCTGGTCGAGGGCTCGGACGGCACCATCCGGCTCGACGGCGACGGCCGCCTCTTCCTGCGACCGCACGGCTCGAACGACGAGAGCCCCCTCGCCTACGACTGGGAAAACCAAGGCTTTGCAGGCGATTGCGTCTATCGGCTTCAACGTCATGTGATCGATCATTTGCGGGACGCGACGCCTCTGATGAACACCGGCGCCGACTACCTGACCAATCTGCGCATCGAAGAGGCGGTCTACAGCTCGGACGCGCAAGGCTGCTGGATCAAGACGGACGCGGCGTGACGTCCACCGGCGGGTTCTGGATCGCCGCGCGCAGCAGCAGATAGAGCGTCAGCCCGTTCAGCACATGCCAGCCGAAATGCGTGCCCACCTGCAGCGCCGCGCAGACGCTCGGGATACCGTCGACCGTGCGGAGGGTCAGAGAGACGGCAAACACGCCTGAGGCGATCCAAAGCAGCCGCGCCGCCGGGTGGCGCATCGCGCTCAGCAGCACGGCCGTCGCCGCCATCATGAACAGCGCCGGCGCGTAGGCCAGCGAGCCGTTGAACAGCGGGGGCATCGCCATGGTCCCGACGGTCACGGCAACGCCGACGGCAAGCGCGACGGGAACGGACGCTCCGACGAAACGGCGATAGGCCAGACCGGTATAGGCAAGGACGAAGAGGGCGATGGGCAGCACGTCGGCGGCGGCGGCCCACCGGGTCGCCAGGGTGTGGAACAGGAAGCTGCCAACGCCGATCGCAGCGACCAGCAGAATGAGACCGATGACGAAGCCGCGACCGCGCGCCATGCCCCGGCGTCCGAGATAGATCCCGGCCGCGACCGCCGCGATCAGGAAAGCGGCGTTGGTGACGGCATTGAGCGGCTCCGCCCAGAACCCCGGGTCGCCGGCCCGCTCGCAGTAACAGTCCACCTGGGCCCAGGCGCCCAGCCCGGGGCTGTTGCAGGCGTGAACGAGCTGCCTTTCAGCCATGGAGACCGAGCATGGCAGGGTTCGGCGTCGAAGGGATGACGGCGTGGCGCGAGGCCATCACGTCTCGTCGATCAGCTCGAAGGACGGGAACTTCTCCTCCTCGAGCATGCGCAAGGCCGCCTGCAGCGCATCCTCGAGCCGCCCGATCTCGATCGAGCGCAGCACCAGACGGGTGCCGAGGCGTCCCTCCTCGAAAAAGGGATAGCTGCCCATCTGCACATCCGGGAACGCGTCCTGCACGCGCCGCAGGCCGGGCGCCACATCGCCTTCGGGCTGATCGACACGGACCGTGCGCGAGAGCATCTTGCGGCCCTTGCGCAGGCGCGGCGTCACCGCGTCCAGCATCACCTGCATGATGCGCGGCACGCCCGCCATGACGACGACGTTCTCGAGCATGAAGCCCGGCGCCATGGACACAGGATTGTCGACCAGCTCCGCGCCCTCCGGGATCCGCGCCATGCGCAGCCGCGCCTCGGTCAGCCGGCTTGGATCGAAGCGCTGCCGCATCAGGGCGACGGCGCGCTCGTCGACGTCGATCGGCACGCCGAAGGCCTTGGCGACCGAGTCCGCCGTAATGTCGTCATGGGTCGGGCCGATGCCGCCCGTGGTGAAGACGTAGGTATAGGCCGCGCGCAGGGCGTTGACCGCCCCCACGATCTCGTCCTCCTCGTCCGCGACGATGCGGACCTCCTTCAGCCGAATACCGATCTCGGTCAGATAGGCCGCGATATAGGCGATGTTCGCGTCCTTTGTCCGGCCGGACAGGATCTCGTCGCCGATGACGATCACTCCGGCCGTGACCTCCGCGTCGGGCCGATCGGTCTTATGTTCCATGACAGGACACTGGCGCAATTGCTCCCGAGGGCCGCTGTTATAGACCCTTTGGGGCAAAGGTGCACCTGCGCTGCGCACGGGCAGACGGCTGCGCGTCGTCGCCTGCCAGGGCCTGTGAGATTTGCATTGTGGATGCTGGTTTTGCGAGATTGGCTCAGCTTTGGAGCCTGTCCCGGACCCGACCCGAGTGACGCGGAGGTGAGCCAATCTCTCAAAATCCCGAGGGACGGGGCACATTCGAGGGCTGGACATAGTTGCGAAGAGCTGGAAGTGAGACAGGCACTCCGTCGCTTTCCGCGCCTAGCCAGCCCTCGAATGTGACCCGTCAGCACGCAACGTAAATCTCAATAGGCCCTAATCGTCAAGGTCTTCCAGCGACCCGGTCTCCATGTCGATCTGCCGCGCCGTGGCGATGAGGGCCGCGTCGATGACCCGCACCACATCGCCGAGACCAAGATCGCTGGCCCGGTCCCTTATGAATCGAAGCTCATCCACGATGTTCAGTATGGCATCGCGTCGTCGATGCCCGTTGTCGGAACCGTTTTGCCGGGCGCGCACGCCGCTGAACAGGTCTTTGGCAGGGTCTCGTTTTGTCACGTCTCACAGGCTCCTTGGCCGATTCCGGCACGGCGAATGACGGGGCGTTCGGCTTGATGCCTGCAGCCCGGGCCCTCCGTCATGCTTGGGTTGGGCACATCGACCGGTCGCATCCCGGCAAGACGCAAGCCTGCCCATAAGACGTGACACTTGGCGTTCGCAACCGAGTCCCGGCAGTATTTAGGTTTTAGAGAGGAGGTTATCGACTCAACTTGAGATCACAACTTAGCGAAGCGGCATGATCATTCTGATAAGATTCCTCCCGAAATCCCTTTGTATTCAATACTGGAAAGTAATTGTTTCAGAATATCTGATCGTGCGATCAGCTGGGATTTGCCCGTCCGGCTGCGCCAAGCGCCCTAGAGCCTGTCGCGATCATTCTGATTCGCGCCATTGCTCTCGTTGTTTATTGAAGCATGTCTTTTGTCCCGAAACCGGTATCCACTTTCGGGAGACATGCTTTAGGGCCTGTTGACCTGCGACCCACCGTTTTCCGTGCTCCGACCTCACCCCGCCATTGCGCATCGCAAGCCCAATCGCTAGCTTCCCGGCGATGCGATTTCCCTCTCCCCTCCTCCGCGGCACGCTGATCAAGCGCTACAAGCGGTTCCTTGCCGACGTCGCCCTCGACGGCGGCGAGACGATCACGGCGCATTGCGCCAATCCCGGCTCCATGCTGGGCCTGGCCGATCCCGGCTCGCCCGTGTGGCTGTCCACGAGCGACAACCCCAAGCGCAAGCTGAAGTTCTCCTGGGAGATGGTCGAGGTCGACCTGGGCAAGGGGTCCGCCCTTGTGGGCATCAACACGGGCCACCCTAACGGGCTGGTCGCCGACGCCATCGAGCGCGGCGTGATCTCCGAGCTCGGGGGCTATGACGGGCTGCGTCGCGAGGTGCGGTACGGCACCAACAGCCGCATCGATATCCTCCTTGAGAGAAATGGCACAAACCCTTGCTACGTTGAGATAAAGAACGTCCATCTGATGCGCGAGGCAGGACGCGCGGAGTTCCCGGATTCGGTGACCGCGCGCGGCGCCAAGCATCTCAGGGAGCTGGCCGCCATGGTCGAAAGCGGCTGCCGCGCCGTGATGGTCTATCTGGTGCAGCGCGAGGACGCGGACGACCTTTCGCTGGCGCGCGATATCGACCCCGGATACGGCGCCGCCTTCGACGCGGCACGGGCGGCGGGCGTCGAAGCCATCAGCTATGCCTGCCGGCTGTCGCCCGAGGAGATCGAGGTGGCGCGTCCGATCCCGATGCTGGGTTAGGGCTACGACCTTTCCGATCGCGTATTGCAACGGCTGCGGTTTGGCCTAAGTTTAATGATGACGAGCGTGCTTTTACGAGATCCTGACGTATTGGAGCAGATTATCCGACCATGTCCTATCTGGAGCTGACACGCACGAGAGCCGGCGACAATCAGATCAAGATTCACGGGCCTGAGGCCTTCGAAGGCATGCGTCGCGCGGGACGGCTTACGGCAACCGCGCTTGATCTCCTGACCGAACATGTCCGCCCGGGCATCACGACCGAGCATCTTGACGAGATCGTCTTCGAATTCGCCATGGACCAAGGCGCGGTGCCGGCGCCGCTGAACTATCGCGGCTTCCCGAAATCGATCTGCACGTCGCTGAACCATGTGGTCTGCCACGGCATTCCCGGACCGCGCATGTTGAAGGACGGCGATATCCTCAATATCGACGTCACCCTCATCAACGACGGCTGGCACGGCGATTCGAGCCGCATGTATCCGGTCGGCACGGTGCCCAGGGCGGCGGAGCGCCTGATCGACGTCACCTATGAGTCGCTCATGCGCGGCATCGCCGCCGTCAAGCCGGGCGGCACCACCGGCGACATCGGCGCCGCCATCCAGGCCTATGCGGAATCGCAGCGCTGCAGCGTCGTGCGCGATTTCTGCGGGCACGGGCTGGGGCGCGTGTTCCACGACCGGCCGAACATTCTACACTATGGCGAGCCCAACGAAGGGATCCGGCTCGAAACCGGCATGCTGTTCACCATCGAGCCGATGATCAACCTGGGCAAGCCGCACGTAAAGATCCTGTCCGACGGCTGGACTGCGGTGACCCGCGACCGGTCGCTGTCGGCACAGTTCGAGCACACCGTCGGCGTCACCGACACCGGCTGCGAGGTCTTCACCGTGTCGCCGAAGGGACTGAATCATCCGCCCTACCCGGCGGCCTGACACCGCGCTCATGGGCCTCGAGGACGGCGGCAAGCCCCATTATCTCGGCCATCGCCAGCGCCTGCGCCAAAGGTTCCGCGAAGGCGGCCCCGACGCCCTGCCCGACTACGAGCTGCTGGAGCTCGTCCTGTTTCGCGCCCTTGCCCGTCAGGACACCAAGCCGCTCGCCAAACGGCTAGTCGATACGTTCGGCAGCTTCGCGGAGGTCGTCAACGCCCCCGAGGAGCGCCTTGCACAGGTGAAAGGGGTCGGCGACGCGGTCGTCACGGAGCTGAAGCTGGTGCAGGCTGCAGCGCTGCGCACGGTGCGCGGCGAGATCCGGGACAGGCCCGCGCTGAGCTCCTGGCAGACGGTCCTGGACTACTGCCGGGCGGCCATGGCCTTCGAGACCCGTGAGCAGTTTCGCATCCTGTTTCTGGACAAGCGCAACCACCTGATCGCCGACGAGGTTCAGCAGGAAGGCACGGTCGACCACACGCCCGTCTATGTGCGGGAGGTGGTCAAGCGCGCACTCGAGCTATCGGCGACCGCCCTCATCATGGTCCACAACCACCCCTCCGGCGACCCGACGCCGTCGCGCGCCGATGTGGAGATGACCAGGCGCATCGTGGAGAGCGCGAAGGACCTCGGGATCGTGGTCCACGACCACGTCATCGTCGCCAGGCAGGGCCATGCGAGCCTGCGCGAGCTTGGCCTGATGTGACCTCCCCGCAATCTATGCCGGTCAGCCGCCCACGCGCGCGACTTCGATGGCGTCGCCCGGCCTGACCGCGGCCAGCGCCTTGACGTCGTCCTGGGCCTGGGCCCAGACATTGCAGGGGCTGGCCAGTCGCGTCTCGTCGCCCTGCGATATGGGCGTGCGGCCGAAACCGATGGCGATGGCGTCCCCGTCGGGCCAGAAGGCGATCTCGCCCGGCTCCACGACGTCGCGGGCGTCGGTCTCGCAATCCACGCTGACCTCGGTCGAGAAATAGACCTCGTCGCCCCAGGTCTGCGCCTGCGCCCGGATCGGCAGGGCATTCCAGATCGCATCCGCCGTCGGCGTGTTCAGCAGCGTGGCGCGGATCGTGACCTCACCCGACGTGATCGCAATCTCTCTCACCCCATGCTCCCCTCGTTTCCTCTGGTCGATCCCGCGGCCGTTGCTCGCAGGGTCGCCGCAGCCCGATCGCCGAGGCAACGATTCCCGCGGGCGCGATCGGTCGAATCCCTATAGTGTCCGGGGCCATGTTCGGCGCTCCGCAAATCATCGCGGTTCTGATCCTGCTGCAACGTGTGCTGGAGGACGCCTACGCCACTCACAACACCAAGCGGCTGCTCGACGAGGGCGCCCGCGAGGTCGGCCGGGCCTACTATCCCGTCGTCGCCGTCACGCAGCTTTGTTGGATTGCCGGCCTGTTCCTGCTGATCTCGCCCGACGCGCCCGTCTACTGGCCGCTGCTCGCCGTCTATCTGGCCCTGCAGGTCGCCCGCTACTGGACCGTGGCCGCGCTTGGCCGCTACTGGACCCTCCGCATCGTCACGCTGGACGACGCGCCGATCATGCGCCATGGGCCTTACGGCACACTGCGCCACCCCTTCTATGTGATCACGCTGATCGAAACCGCGCTGCTGCCCCTGGCGCTCGGTGCCTGGGCCTATGCCGCCATCATGACGGCCATTTGGGCAGCGGTCCTGCACTACGCTATCCTGCTGGAAGACCGGGCACTGGCAGACAGGCGCGCCGGCGACGAGCCGAAGCGGACCGACGCATCAGGTGGGGTCGGGGCCGAAGACCAGAACCGCGTTTAGGCCGCCGAAAGCGAACGAGTTGCTCATCGCATAGGTGATCTCGCGCTCGCGACCGACATTGGGCGTGTAGTCCAGATCGCACTCCGGATCCGGCTCGTCCAGCCCGATGGTCGGCGGCGCGAAATCGTCCTGCATCGCCATGATGCTTGCCGTAGCCTCGATGCCGCCGCAGGCGCCGAGGCAATGGCCGTGCATCGATTTGGTCGATGAGATCGAAATGTCCTCGGCCGCTTTGCCGAACACATGCCGGATCGCGCGCGTCTCGTTGATGTCGTTGACGGCCGTCGCGGTGCCATGGGCATTGAGATAGTTGATCTCGCCCGGCGCCAGCCTGGCATCGTCGAGCGCGATCTGCATGGCCGTCGACGCGCCTTCGATGGACGGATTGACCATGTCGGCGGCATCGGCCGTCATCCCGAAGCCGACGACCTCAGCCAGGATGTTCGCGCCGCGCGCCTTCGCGTGCTCCAGCTCCTCGAGCAGCATGACGCCGCCGCCTTCGGCCAGCACGGTCCCGTTGCGGCGGCCGCAGAACGGCCAGAGCCCGTCGGGGCTCAGCACGCGCATGGCCTGCCAGGCGCGCGTGGCGCCCCAGTTCAAGGAGGCCTCGGCCGCGCCGGCAAGCCCGAGATCGACCATGCCTTCCTTGATCATCCGGTAGACCAGCCCGAGCGAGTGCGTCGCCGTCGAGCAGGCGCTCACCACGCCGAAGGTGGGGCCCTTGATTCCGTACTCGATGCTGACATGGGCCGCGGCCGAGCTGCCGATCGATTTGAGGAGCGTCAGCGGGTGCGTGGCCCGCTTGTTCTCCTTGAAGAGCATCTTGTAGGAGAATTCCAGAGTGGTCAGCCCACCGATGCCCGAGCCGATGATCGAGGCGGCGCGATAGCCCTTCTCGCCCTCCAGCGGGACCTCGAGACCGGACTGCCTGACAGCCTCCTGCGCGGCGCAGCCGGCGAACTGCGAGTACCTGTCGGCGAGCAGGAACTGCTTGCTGTCCAGGCGCTCGCGGGGCTCGAAGTCCGGCACCTCGCCGGCGATCGTGATGTAGAGATCGTCGGTCTCGAACCCCTTGACCTCGCCGATGCCGCATTCACCCCGCTTCAGCGCCTTCCAAAAGACATCGACGCCAGTGCCGACGGGCGTGACGACGCCCTGGCCTGTCACGACGACTCGTCTGTGACCGTTCGACTGGGACATGAACAATGGGCCTTATAGGAGAGATCAAAGCGGGCCTTGCGGCCCGGAGGGTCGCGGGCGTCAGGCGGCCGCGTTCGACTCCGAGATGATGGACTTCACCTTGTCGACCACCGAGCCGACCGTCGCAAAGTCCTCAACTTCCTCATTGGCGTTGTACGGGATCTCGATCCCGAACGTGTCTTCGATATCGAACACGATCACGGCAAGGTCGAGCGACTCGATGTCGAGGTCGCTCAATGGAGTCTCCAGCCCGATGTCGTCGGAGGGCTCCTTCATATTCTTCTTGAGAATGTCGACAATTTTCGTTGCCACGTCGTCCATGTCGCTCTCCCTGCCCCCGTGCGACCGGGGAACTCATGAGTCTGTCTACTCTGCTAGATCAGATGGAATCGTAGAGCAAGCCGAGCGTTGGAATAGTCTTAAATTCCTAAGGAGTCTACCTTTTGGAGCGTGCCGATCAACCCGGCCAGCCGCGTCATATCGTCGGCCGAATCCGACACTTTTGTCCTCTAGCTTCATTGGCTTGCGCAACAGATTCCTCCTATGTGTGGTTTGAACCGGGCGTCGTCAATAGCAGATCGCCTTTCGACGACCCTTCGGCCAATCATGCTATAGTCGTACAATGGGCGCCGAACCGGCGGTTTTAAGGCACCCTTGACACAATAGCGGACCGGAAAATGCCACCGAAGAGGCCCCCTCTATGACCACAGCTCGGCAGACGACTGGAGCACAAAAGCCGTCCACCTCCAAGCAGCGCCCCGACGAGCCGGAATTTGCGTGGCTGAAGACCTATCCGGCCGGCGTCAGATGGGATGCCGATTTCCAGCCTCAGCCGCTCGGGCGGATGCTGGACGACACGGTCAACCGCTACCCAGATCGGAATTGCACATATTTTCTTGGCAAGACGATGACCTACCGGGAGATCGGCGCTTTGGCCGATCGGGCGGCTCGCGGGCTGCAGGACATGGGGGTCGGCAAGGGAACCAAGGTGGGCCTGCTGCTTCCCAACTGTCCCACTTACGTGATCTTCTTCTATGCGATCCTGAAGGCCGGCGGCACGGTGGTGAACTTCAATCCGCTCTATACGGTCGAGGAGCTGACCCACCAGGTCGAGGACAGCGGGACCGAGATCATGGTCACGCTGGATCTCAAGGTTCTGTTCGAGAAGGTCGACGCCCTGCTCGCCGCCGACACGCTGCCGAAGGCCGTGGTCTGCCCGTTCGCCGCTCTGCTGCCGTCGCTCAAATCGGTGCTGTTCCGCCTTTTCAAATCGCGCGAGGTGGCCAAGCCGCAAAGATCGCCGCAGGCCGCACGGATCACCGACGAGACCACCGTGCTGGCGAACGACGGCGGCGTTCTGGAGCCGGATATCCTGCCCCACGAGGATGTCGCCGTCCTGCAATATACCGGCGGCACGACCGGCACGCCGAAAGGCGCCATGCTCACCCACGCCAATCTCACCATCAACGTCCAGCAGGTCGAGGCCTGGGCCACGGATCTCGACCGCGGGAACGAGCGCATCATGGGCATTCTGCCGTTCTTCCACGTCTTCGGCATGACCACCGTGCTCAACTTCAGCGTCGCCGTCGGCGGCGAGATGGTGCTGATGCCCAAGTTCGAGCTGATCAACGCCCTAGAGCTGATCGACAAGACCAAGCCCACGGTGCTGCCCGGCGTGCCCACGCTCTACAATGCGATGATGCATCATCCGGAGCTCGACAAATACGACCTGTCCTCCCTGCGCTTCTGCATCTCGGGCGGCGCACCCCTGCCCATCGAGGTGAAGCGCGGCTTCGAGACGCTCTCGGGCTGCAAGCTGGTGGAGGGCTACGGGCTCAGCGAGACCTCGCCCGTCGCCACCTGCAATCCGCTGGACGGGCCCATCAAGGAAGGCTCGATCGGCGTTCCGCTGCCTGCGACCGTCATCTCGATCCGGGCCATCGACGAGCCCGAGAAGGAGCTCGCCACCGGCGAGAACGGCGAGATCTGCATCGCGGGGCCGCAGGTCATGACGGGCTATTGGGAGAAGCCGGAGGACAACGAGGACGTCTTCGTCGGCGAGTTCCTCCGGACCGGCGATGTCGGCCACATGGACGAGGACGGCTTCACCTTCATCGTCGACCGGCTGAAGGACATGATCAACTGCTCGGGTTTCAAGGTCTATCCGCGCCGCGTCGAGGAGGCGATCTACGAGTTCCCCGCCGTCGAGGAAGTCACGGTGATCGGCATCCCGGACGCGTATCGCGGCGAGGCGCCGAAGGCCTTCATCAAGCTCAGGAAAGGCGAGACGGCCACCACCGACGAGATCTTCGCGTTCCTGAAACCGAAGATCTCGAAGCTCGAGATGCCGAGCGAGATCGAGTTCCGCGACGAGCTGCCCAAGACCATGGTGGGCAAGCTCTCGAAGAAGGAGCTGCGGGCGGAGGCCGAGGGCGGGGCGCCGTCGTAAGGGTCGGGCCTTGCGCCACGTCCGGACGCGACGCTACCTCGCCTCAGTTGCTGGCCCGCACCCAGGTCCGCCGGCCGCAGCCGAGACCGGCGACCCGGCACCCTTGCACCTCGATGACGCCCGGTCGGACGATCCTCAAATGGGCGTCGTAGAGCTTGCCGTCTTCCGGATTATAGATACGGCCGGCCCATTGCCCCGGTCCCGTCGGCCGTAGACCTGAGAACGTCGTCAGGCCCATCACCGGACGGCCGCGCAGCGCCGGGTTCCGGTTGCGCTCGTCCCTGACCGGCTGTCCGTTGGATCCCTTGGCCCGCCGCAGCCAGACGATCCGGCTGCAAAGGCCTTTCCCGCATCTGCTGATTCTCAGCTTGGCCTTGCCCTGGCTTGTCAGCCAGACGCCGGTCGCCTCGCCGGCAACGCTTGAGTGGCCCCCGGAAAGTAAGAGGGCCAGAGCCAAAATCGGCACCCTGGTCCACATGTCTCGCCTCCTCGTTCAACCGCAACCAATTCCAAGGAACTGGCTCGAGTCGGCGCGTCAGACCGGTCGCCGCGCGGCGCACGACCGCGCATTCCAAAACTGTCAGCAAACCCCGTCATGAGGGCTGATGCCTAACCCTACATATCAGCATCAGCCGGAAGTGATCGCGCCACCCCGCGATGTGCGAAGCATAGCATTTCTGGCGCGGCCATGCAGCCGTGAATTGCAAGTGTCAGGGCGATTCTACCGCCAGCGGCCTCACTGGGGACGGACGAAACAGGCCGGCCCGCCGGCGTCGCGCAGACGCCTGCACAGATCCGCTGCGGCGGTGCGCTCGGGCATGGGCCCCACCCTGAGGCGATACCAGATGCCCTTCTCGCCGAGATCGGCCTTCTGCACGATCGGGTGGAAGCCGCCGAGGATCTCGGGGTACCTGCGCTGCAGCCTTTTGAACGCCCGCATGGCCGCCTTCTGCGTCTTGCGCGCGGCGACCTGCACCATGAAGCCGATATCGTCTGCCGATGTGGCCACATTGGCGAGCGCCTGAGTCTGATCCTGCGGCGCAGGCGCTTGAGCCTGGGGCACGGGTGCCGGCGGCGGCGGCGCAGCCCGGGTCTGCGGCGCCGGGTTGGGCGCCGTTCGCGCCGCGAACTGCCGCTGCGGCAGGGCCTGCGTGGTCTCGACCGGTGGCGGCGCTTGCTGTGGCCTCGCGGCCGGCGCCGGACGGGCGACCGGTTGAGGCTGCCGCTGCGGCGCGCGCGCGACCACGACCGGTTTCGGCTTCGGCTGCTGGTCCTTGGCGCGCACCCATTGCTTACGGCCGCAGGGCCAGCCCCACATGGTGCAGCCCTTCAGAACGATCAGGTCGGGCTTCACGAGGGTGAGATGGGCCTGATAGGTCTTGCCGTTCTCGGGATTGTAGATGTGGCCGGACCACTGCTTGTCGCCGCTCTTCTTCAGGCCGGTCATGAGCGGCAGGCCGACGATCTTGCGGGTCCTCAGCTTCGGGTCCGGATTGTAGTAGTCCCTGAGCGGCTTGCCTTCGTCGTCATTGGGCTCGCGCAGCCAGACGATGTTGCTGCACAGGCCGCCCTCGCACTCGCTGACCCGAACCTTGGCCTTGCCCTCGTCGGTCAGCCAGACGCCGAGAACCGGTTCGGCCAGGGCGGGACCGCCCGCCAACAGGAACAGACTCATTCCAAACGCCACGCCCAAAGAGCGATGCCGCATGGCTTGTCCTCCTTGATCGTCTAACGACGGCTTCGACATGACATTTCGCGATGCGTACGTGCGATGCTCGTCAGCTTGCTCGACCACGGCTACCCTCTACTCTGTCCTTCGTCGCCTTCCTGTTCCCCCTGGTCATCGGCTGCTTTGTCCTTGGGAGCCGTGCTCCCGTTCGCCTTCGGTGCCGCCGACGGCTTTTCCCTCACGTCTTGTTCCGCGGCTTCGACCCGATCGCCGGCATCGCCGTTCTTCGCTCCCTCCAGCACGGCTGCAACGCCCATGCCACCGGCGGTGCAGACCGAGATCAGGCCCCGCCCGCCCCCGTTCGAATGCAGGAGCTTGGACAGGGTCGCCACGATCCGGGCTCCGGTCGCGGCGAAGGGATGACCAAACGCGATGCTCGAGCCCTTTACATTGAGCTTGTCACGATCAATCGGGCCTAACGGCGCATCCCGATCCAGAACGCGCTTACAGTAATCCTCCGACTCCCAAGCCTTCAACGTGCATAGCACCTGCGCCGCAAAAGCCTCGTGAATCTCATAATAATCGAATTCGCCTAGTTTGAGACCCGTCCTGCTTAACAACTTGTTAACGGCGATCGTGGGTGCCATCAGCAGGCCCTCGCCGGACACGAAGTCGAGAGCGGCGGTCTGCGCGTTGGTGAGGTAGGCCTGCACGGGTAGATCCCGCTTCGCGGCCCACTCCTCCGACGCCAGCAGAACCGCAGACGCGCCATCGGTCAGCGGGGTCGAGTTGGCGGCCGTCAGCGTGCCCGCCCCGGACCTGTCGAAGGCCGTCTTCAGATCGGCCATCCTGGTCAGATCGATATCCTCGCGCAGGTTGTTGTCGCGAAACACGCCGGCGCAGGGCACCACCAGATCGTCCATGAAGCCTTCGTTGTAGGCCGCGGCCGCCCGCCGGTGGCTGGTGAAGGCCAGCTCGTCCTGCTCGGCCCGCGGCACCTTCCAGACCTTGGCCATCAGCTCGCAATGCTCGCCCATGGCGAGGCCGGTGCGCGGCTCCGCGGTGCTGGGCGGCGTCGGCGCCAGCTCGCCCGGCGAGAAGCCCTTGAACACGGCGAGCTTGTCCTTGAAGCTCCTGGCGCGCGAGAGCTTGACCAGACGCTGCGCGAACCTGCGCTTGAAGACGATGGGGGCGTCGGAGACCGTGTCGGCGCCGGCGGCGATGCCGCAGTCGATCAGGCCGGTCGCGATCTTCGCGCCGATGCCCAGCGCCGCCTGCAGGCTGGTGCCGCAGGCCTGCATCAAGGTGATGCCCGGCGTCGACGGGGCCAGCTTGGTGCCGATCACGGCTTCCCGCGCCAGGTTCCAGTCCTTCGAATGGGTGACGACCGCGCCGCCCGTCACCTCGTCGATATGCGCACCCTCGAGCCCGAACGTGTCCACGAGCCCGTCGAGCGCCGACGTCATCATCTCCAGATTGGAGAGATCGGCGTAGGCCGTATGGGACCGGCAGAAAGGAATCCGCACCCCGCCGATCACCGCAACCCGCCGCATGGCCTGTTTCGACATCTAAGCCGCCTCTGCCGCCGTCTCGGCGGTCTCGCCGGAGAGGGACGAGAGATAGTGCAGCGGCCCGCCGCGGAACGGCGCGAAGCCGGTGCCGAAGATCACGCCCGCGTCCACGTGGTCGGCGCTCGCCACGATCTTCTCCTCCTCGCATTTCTTGCATTCGTCCAGCATGGGCTGGACCAGCTCGCGGCCGAGCTTGGCGAGCTGCTCCTTGTCGAACTCGACCTCAACGCGCTGGGGCTTGCCCTTCTCCCAGACGTAGAAGCCCTCGCCGGTCTTCTTGCCGAGCTTGCCGGCCTTGACCAGAGCCTCCAGCTCGCTGTCCTCGACCGGCCCGAGGCCCAGGATCTCGGCCACGTGCTTGGCGATGTCGAGGCCGACCACATCGGTCAGCTCCAGCGGGCCCATGGGCATGCCGAACGCCACCGCCGCCTGGTCGATCTTCTCGCGCGGCTCGCCGTCCTGCAGGCGCCGCATCGCCTCCATGATGTAAGGCGCCAGGACACGGTTGACGAGAAAGCCCGGACAACTGCGCACGACCAACGGATACTTGTTGATCGCCGTCACGAAAGCGCAGCCCTTGCCCACCTCCTCGTCGCGGCTCTGCGGGCCCTTGACCACCTCGACCAGAGGCAGCTTGGCGACCGGATTGAAGAAA